>JAAYUW010000048.1 GCA_012517545.1 Exilispira sp. | reverse complement strand
TATGCTTAATGATTCAATGTATGGGATTTTATTTAGAGATATTAATATGCAAAGGACATTCATAGATCAATATTTTTCAAGGATGATAAACTCTTTTGCTGATATCGTTATTAACACAGGTGAAGATAATTACCTTACAACTTCTGATGCCTATGAAAAGGCTTATACTGTACTTGCATCACAGCTTATAAATGAACAATTTGCACTTAAAGCTTATTTACCACCAGAACTTATGGGTCTTGGCCATGCGTTTGAGATGGATCCCGATATTGAGAATCAGTTTCTTTATGAGTTAGCACAAGCTCAAATGGCAAAGGAAATCTTTCCCGATGCTCCACTAAAATATATGCCACCTACAAAATTTATGACTGGAAATATTTTTAAAGGTCATGTACAGGATGCAATGTTTAATGCTGTTTCTATAATGACTTCTCAGACCATACATCTTTTAGGAATGTTAACAGAAGCCATACACACTCCATTTATGATGGATAGACATCTTTCTCTTGAAAATGCTAAAATGGTTTTCAAAATCATGAGGAATTTTGCTGATGAAATTGAATTCAAGAAGGATGGAATAATTGTTAAAAGAGCATCAGAAGTTTTAAATCAAGCTCATGAACTTCTAAAGACTATATCATCTAAAGGACTTATGCAGGCTATTTCTGAAGGCATTTTTGCTGATATAAAAAGAACGACAACAGGTGGAAAAGGTTATGATGGAGTATTCTTGAAAGATAAAGAATACTTTAATCCATTTGAAATTATCTTTAAAGAGAAATTAAAAGAAAGAAACAAAGGTGTTTTTTAGTTCTATTTTTTAATGCTATATATGAAGTAGAATTATCATTATCATTTGCCCTTTGTTATCTGTTATTGGTTTATATCTATTTAATATTTCGGGAATATGAATTTTTAACAAAATATTTTTCTTGATATATTAATTTTCTGGCTTTTTCATGGCATTTTGCATACTTCTGTATAGTGCCTGCAAAAGCCATATTCCGGAACTTTTAGCTTTGAGCTGCATTATGTTTTGGTTTTCTCGAACTTTTGATTTTTAGTTTTATACTTTATTTTAGTTTATATCTCAATTAATCTCTTATTCAAGAAGCGCAATTAATTGTTTTAAAATAAAAATTATTATAGAGGTAAATCATGAATATAAAACAGGTAAATTTAAAAAAAATCAAACCTTACGGTGATACTCTCGATGATGGAAAGATCCAGTTTTCATTTACTCTTCCTGTTAATGCCTCTGATGAAGCTAAAGAATGCGCAAAAAGATACCTTGAAATGCTTGGATTTTCCAATGTTATTATTACGCATATGGATGCTATGGGCAAAGGTTTTTCATTCTTTGTTGCTTACGCTTCAGCTGATAAAACTATAGATTTTACAACTATTTCCGTTCCAAAAGCAACAAGAGAGGTATGGGATAAGCATACAATCGTCGAAAAGGTTGAAAAAGAATTAAAGAGGAATATAACAATAGTTGGTGCCTGCATAGAATCTGATGCTCACACTGTTGGTATAGATGCTATATTAAATATGAAAGGGATAGCCGGGCACAAGGGATTAGAATCTTACCACGGTTTTGTCGTTTATAACATGGGAGCCCAGGTACCTTGCGAAGAGGTTATTGCCCTTGCAAAAAAAGTTAATGCAGATGCTATTTTAATTTCTCAAATAGTCACACAAAAAGATATACATGTTGCAAATCTTACTAAATTTATTGAACTCCTTGAAGCTGAAAAGCTGCGCGATAAGGTCATCGTTATAGCTGGTGGACCCAGGATTACCCATGAGCTTGCACTTGAGCTTGGCTATGATGCTGGATTTTCTGTGGGAACATATCCTGAAGATGTCGCTACTTTTATTGTTCAATCTTTACTTCATAAAAATCTTAAGTAAACAAGATGAAAAAAACTTATAACCTTCTGGCTGGACCAACTGAAATATTTTTAAAATTTAAAGATAAACTTTTTCAAACACCTATATCTCAAAGATCCCCTACTTTTTTAAAAACCTGGTATAATATAAAAAACAATCTAAAAATTTTGCTGGATAATATAGATGGTGATATTGCAATAATCACAGCATCGGCTTCCGGTGCTATGGAAGCTACAATACTGAGCTGCTGTGACGAGTATAGTAAAGTTCTTGTCATCTCCTGTGGCAAATTTGGAGATAGATTCTTTGAACTTACAAAGATTCATAAAATAAATGCTCATTATCTTTCATTTATCGAAGAAAGATTGGTTGATTATTCTATAGTTGAGAAAACACTGAAAAATGGAAACTTTACGCATATATGCTATCAGATCTGTGAAACTTCCAGCGGAATATATTGTGATCCGCAAATTATTAAAGATCTGGCTACCAAATATCGTTGTATAACCATAGCAGATGCCGTGTCAGCTTTCTTATCTGAGATAATATATCAGGATGAAATGAGTATAGATTTTTTGATACTTGGCTCTCAAAAAGGTTTTAATGCCCCGGCTGGAGTTTCTTTTGTTTCAATCAATAAGAGAGGACTTGAATTAATTAATAATAAAAATACTAAAAGTCTTTATTTTAATCTTAAATATTATCTTATGGATCCACCTTTTACACCGGCTATAAATACGATACTTTTTATTGAAAAATTTCTTATATATGTGAATAAAATAGGTTATACAAATATAATTAAAAGAAATGAAAATTACGCATCAAAAACAAGAGAATTTCTTAAAAGATACAAAATAAAATTGTATGCTAAAGACCCATCATCAGCTGTTTCAGTTTTTGAATATGATAAAAGCGATGAGCTGATAGAATTTGCAAAAGATAAATATAACCTTTTACTCTCGGCTGGACAGGGAAAACTAAAAGGAAAAGTCTTTAGAGTAGGTCATCTTGGTTTGACAGAAAAAAGAAGCTATGATATACTTTTTATAGCTTTAAAAAAGTTTTTTCAACAATGTGAAACTTCTTAACTTTAATGAAGACTTATTCCATGGGACCATATATGATAGATGGAAAGATTATTAATATCTCCCTTTTAGCATGCGTAAATGTCTTGAAACAAATAGCCAATATCGATATTACAAAAAAATCCATATTTATAGCCAAGGAGTCATATTCAATAGATAGTGATCTTTTGAAAATTGGTTTAAAAGGGGATCTAAATGGTGATATACTCATCGCAATGAATCCAGCATTGAAAAAAAAGGTTGTAGATGCGTTTACCGAGCAATATAAACAACTGGCTAATTCCGATAGTATTGATATCGAACAATCAGCCTTTGAAGAAATTGGAAATATTATTGTTGCAAAAATATCTGCCTACCTCGTACAGATTCAGAAAAAAACCGATATAACAACTGTTAAATATCTTTCAAATGTCAAAGAAATAAACTACGAAAATATAGCCATTATAGATATGTCTTCCCCTGATGGAAATATTTCAATTTGCATCGGAATAAATGAAATTCAATTTACAAGATCGATATCTTTTTTATTTTTTGGTTTTCCGGAAGATTCTATGGAGGATATCACAACTCAATTTATTCCAAAAGGATTTGAAGTTTATTTTTCTCCAACAATAGAAAGTTTTATAAGCACATTATCACAAAAAAAGATAGATATAGCAATCATTGATTTTTATGCTGTAAAACCGGATCTTTCAAGATTTTTGAAATCTACCCTGTCAGCTTTAACTTATAAAGTAAACCTTATCTTTGGTGTAACAAAACTTGATGCACCTAAATTAAAAGAAGTTCCTGCATCTGATGAAAAATATCAAATAATAGGAATATATTTGAAAACATTTTCGCTAAATGAAATGATTAAATATATTTTTACTGTTATAGAAAAGATTGGAGTGAGAGCTGATGATAGAAGAAAGCATATAAGAGTATGTATAACACCAAATAACCGATACTATGTACGAATAAAAGATAAAGGCGCTAACTTTAACGCAAGACTTGTGGATATATCTTTAGGCGGGTTTAGAGCTGAAATAGATCTTGATGATAATATGTCACATCTATTTATTGGCAAAGAACTTGAAACTGTAGATATTTTTTTGAAGTTTAACAGGTTAATAACCTCCTGCAAAGTAGTTTCAATCGATAAAAAATACTTTTCGGTCTCATACAATAACCTCACTGACCAGGAAAGAAACATAATCTCTCAAACTATTTTTAAGCTTCTATCTGAAAAGTAGTATATACTTTTTCAAGATTTATAAATACCTGGTTTTAAAAATCTATATTTTCTATCAAGATAAAAAGATAAAAAACTATGAATAAAATATAAAATTAACATCAAAATAAAGCAAATAATTTCTGGCATATTATATTCAATAACAGAAAACTCGAATGTTGATAGTTTTGCCAGCATTATCGAAATTAAATCAAAAAAACCAGATGAGATGACACTAAAAATTCTGAATGGATTTATAAACAAGGATAATATCGCAAAATAGAGGGCAACAGTAAAAAGAGGAATTGCAAATATATTGATAAGAGGAGTGAGAAGATTGACATTCCCAAAAAATGCAAGCAAAAGAGGAAGTTGAAAAATAAAAATATCCAGACTTGTAAGAATAGGAATAAATATAGATTTAATTATTTTTGAACTCTGGTATTCTGAATACTGGTATATTATGAATAGAGATGCAATAGCAGTTATAGATAAAAGCAGGCTAATACTCAATATCTGATCTGGCTGTGCTAAAAATACAAAAAATATAACGAGAGCAATTGAGTTTTCAAATTTTGGTTTAAGATTAAAGTATCTTATAACATAAGCTACAAATAGTGAAAAAAAGGCTCTAAGAAAGGAAACCTGCCAACCAGCAAACGCCAGATAAAAAAAAGAACAGAGAAGCAAAAAGATAGGATTTTTGCTAAAAATACCAAGTATCAGTATTAAAATCCCAAGATGTTGTCCGGAAAGAGCATAAAGATGACTTGTTCCAGTTTTTCGATATAACTCAAAAAGAGGTTGATAAGCAAACTGTTTACTCCCGGTAATTATTGCATAAATGCTCGCTGCATTCCATCTATCATAGTATTTAAGCAATCCATTATAAAGTTTCTCTTTAATCTTAACTCTTAATTTACCAAACTTGCTACCCTGTTTCAATATTTTGAAAATATCTGTTCTATTTATGCTTATCTTGCCACCTGTAATGCAATATCTCTTCAAAATCGAAGATTTAAATACAAGCAATTGATCTGAAGAAACATTTGACAGAGAATCACAATAGATATTTACAGGAATTCTTGTACTATAAAATGTTATACCATCTGTAAATGAGATAATAAAACCTGCTGATTTTGAGTACTTTTCATATTCACCCTGATAATCAGTTACCTGGGCTATAAAGTAAGGATATTTTTCTATAAGGGAAGATAAAATTTCTGGTTTGTAGTTAATATCAGCTTGAATATACCTATAAACAATTGAAAATAAAAAGATAATAAGCAATATTGAAATAAAAAGTATAGATTTTCCAGTTTTTTCAAAAAAAATTAATATTACTACAAATAGCAAAATCAATAAAAGAAGGAGAAAAAAAGAAACCTTGAAAAAAAAACTCATCTCATAAGTTTTTTTTAACAGATATGAACCAATAAACGCACCGAGAAATATTAAAAAAGGCAGCAAAAACATTAATATTCTGGATCTTGAAAAAAAATCCTTACCACTTAATAACACTGTTAACTTTCTCATTCATATCTTCGCAAGATTTAATTATTGCTTTTTCAAATCCAAGGTCTCTGTATAAATCAAGGTAAGAATAAAGAATAGATCTTGAAGCATTGACTATAAAACCAATATTTTTTGAAAAGGCATATTTTAATGCGTCAATATCCCCACCCTGAGCTCCAAAGCCAGGAATCAGGAAAAAAAGTCCCGGAAAGGATTTCCTGATAATCTTTATTTGCTCAGGCATGGTTGCACCAACAACTATACCAGCAGCAAGATAGCCGTTCTCACCTTTCATATCACTAAAATAACTTGAAACATCTTTTGCAACAGTTAAATAAAGATGATAACCATCTAAATCTTTATCCTGATACTCAGCAGAAGATTTGTTTGAAGTTTTAGATAAAATAAATGCACCTTTTTTATAACATTCGATGACCTTTTTTAAAGGTTTATATGAATCAGAGCCAAGATAAGGATTAACAGTAAGAAAGTCAGCATTAAATACCTTCTGTTTTTTATCTGAAACTTCAGCTTCTCCAAGGAATCCCTGGACATACCCTTCCATCGAAGAATCAATATCGTTTGATTTTGCATCGGCTATAACTAAAAACCCAAGTTGTTTTGCGTACGAAATTGTCTGATAAAATGCATACACGCCCTCTGGTCCATATTTTAGATATAAGGAAAATTGAGGTTTGACCACAGCAACTTTACCAGCTAAAAGCTCCAGCACTGTTTTATTAAATTTTAAAATCGCATATGAGGCCCCACTCAAAGTTTTACCAAATAATTTTTCACCTTCTTGAATAAATAAATCAGGAATTTTGTCTAAAAAGGGATCCAGTCCAACACAAATGGCAGATTTAGTGGTTTTCATCACTAAAATAAGATCATCTATTGCATAATTCATAAGTACCTCTCTATTTTAGCCATTATATGCTAAAATTGTAATTATTCAATAATTTAGGTTCATCCGGTAAGAACTTATTTATTAAAAAAATCGTTTGCCATTTTACACTATTTCTTAAAGTCGAATTTTCTGGAATAAACTTGACAATACTGCAGTCAAAAGTTGAAAATCTCTAAAAGATCCTGACATACTAAATCCTGGAGATAGAATACTACAGAAAAATCAAGAATAAAAATCTGAAAATATATATACTTAAAATTATGCAGACCTAAATATAACCAGAATGAATTTGAGATTTATTTTATTAGCAGAGTTAATGCAAACAGTTTTCATAATAAGCCTTCCCCTTTAAAAGAAAAATAGCTGTCACCAATTATTATATGATCTAAAAGTATTATAGAAAACTCTTTTGAAAAATTCTGCACCTTTTGAGTAAAGGCGATATCTTCAGAAGATGGCTGTGTGTCGCCGCTGGGATGATTATGAACTATAATTATCCTTGTAGCATCATACTTTAAAGCATAACTAAAAATTGTCCGTAGATTAACATATGCAAAATCGACTGAACCATATGCTATCACAACGCTCGTGAGAACATTATGATGAGTATTAAGATAAATTGCTATAAAAGTCTCTCTATCAGGGGAGATGAGATTTGTTACATACTTGATACAACTTTCTGGAGAAGTAATAGTAGCTGGCCATTTTGCCTTTGAATCTAAAAAGTGAAAAATAATATTTAATAAACTATTTATTCTTTTTTTCTTGATAGAATTAAAAATATCTGATTGAATAAATCTATGCGAGTAGATCGACTGATACAAAGAGGAGCTTAATTCTTTCACTTCTTGCTCTGAAAAATCATGAAATAAATTTTTTAAATTCTTATATAGATATTTTTCTTTTTCTTCTAAGATGGTTTCATGCATGCTTATCTCTTAAAAAATAAATTAATTAAATAAATCCAGCATATGTTCAAAAAGTAATATTTTACCCAAAATATGCTTACACCAAATAATAGTATAAAAATCATCAAAAATTACATAAAATTCCTATCTTTCTTGAATTTTTACACATAATGATTTATGCTAAGATTATACGATTTATAGTAGTATTGTTTATAACTATATGGTTTTATTTTTAAATCACCCGGCAAATTATCATCTCGCTCTTCGAAAGTAAAGATTTAATCACTACCTCATGGATTCTTCAACATTAAGTATCTGAGAGCGAAAAGATATCGATTTCTCTTCAAATTGCTATTAAATAAAATTGGGAAGAGCGATAAATATAAATAAAATCTATATAAACAATTTTTTTTAAATTGATAAAATAAATTGCACTAAATTTTTAAGGATAATATAAAGGTTTTAAGCAATGGATTTTAATATCACAGATTACTCATCTTCCGAAGATTTAAACTCAAAACTTAGCGATATTATTTCTACAAAGAGCCTTCTTATATCCTCACTATATGATTTTGCCAAATCCTTCGAGAAGTTTGAATACCCTGGTTTGCAGAAAGATATAATATATTATACAGTAATGCATATAAAGGAATTGTATCATTTTGATAATGCTATTTTTATAAATTACGATGAAGCAAACAATAGTTATTTCATAAAGGGTGGAGAAGTTGCATATAGAGTATATGACATAAAACCATTTGAAACCAATGATATATTAAAGTTTGCTCATAAAACTATGAATATCACTATTAAAATATTCAATCAAAGAATTCACAGCCAGATTTCAGATCTTGAGATTTCAACTACAGTTTATATTCCCATACATTTTAAAAAAGAACTATTTGGGTTTATAATGCTTGAATCAGAAAAGGTTCTAAATCTTAACTCAGATGATATCTCCATAATATCTATAATAGCCTCTCAGATGGGTTTTGCACTTAAAAATGCTCAACTTATAGAAACTGTTGAATCAAACTTTCTTTCAACAGTAAATTCACTTGTATCAGCAATAGAAATAAAGGACATTTATACTAAGGGACATTCATCAAGAGTTGCTAAGTATACTATTAATTTTGCCTTCTTCTTGAATTTGCCAAAAATTAAATTAAAATCATTAGAGATTTCTGCTCTTTTACATGATATCGGTAAAATCGGAATTCCCTCTGAACTTTTAAATAAGAAGGAAAAATTATCGATTAGTGAAAGAGATCTTATAAAAAAACATCCCGAGATGGGTGAACATATACTGGCCCCTCTTAATTTTCTGGGAAGTGAAAGGATTATTATCAGACACCATCATGAAAAATGGGATGGATCAGGCTATCCAGATAATCTAAAAGGGGATATGATCCCTTTTGAAAGCAGACTTTTAAGTCTTTCAGATGCACTTGACGCAATGGCTACCGATAGACCTTATAGAACTGCATTAAAATTTCCAGATATTATTAAAGAATTTGAAATCTATCGTGGCACGCAATTTGACCCTGAACTTGCAACTAAGTTCATAGAATTTTTAGAGATTAATCAACATCTTTTGAGGAGAGATTATGAAAATTAAAAACACACTTGAAGATTTAGTATACAACCTTGTTTCAAATATAATAGAAAACAATGATGACTTTCCTAAAAACCAGAAGTTTAAAATGGATGTTATCTGTTATGTTTTAAATAGAATTTATCCAGAATACATAGTTTCTTATAGAGGTTTAATATATGAGGAGCTTGAGTACAAACACGATCCCCAAAAACTTGCAGATATAATAAGTCTCATTTATGATGGAATAAATATAATAAAATCGAGAAGAAAAGATGAAACTGGAACTAATAAAGAAGAGGATGAAGAAGATAATGAAATCCAGTGGGATTATTCTGAAATGGAAAATGACGAATACTATTTTAATTTTCCTCAAATAATCGGGGAAGTACTTGATACAAATACATTTGAGCCTGTTGATAATGCACAGGTTTTACTCACTGATAGCAGTTCAAATCCACTTGAAATGTCTACCTCATTCTGGAAAAATCCATGCATGACTTTTGCCAAAACAAAAGGCATCTTCACCTTCTGGCCAAAATCTATTAAGGCATCAAAAGATGAGCAACAAACCGAAAAAAAGTTTATCTTAAAGATAGTTGTATCAAAAGATGGTTATTTAAAAGAGGATAAACTCATAAATCTTACTTTAAAACCACAAAAATTTTCAATTAACCAGATTCGAAGAACAAATATGCTTTCGCTTGATCCTATATATCTTTCAAAATAGATATTGATAGAAAATATAAGATGGAATGCATGCTATTTCTTACCTTGCGTTTGTAAAATAAAATTCAGTGCAAAAAATAGTTAATTTTGTTAGGTAATCTTTTTATATCTTTCAGGAGGATATTATGTTAGAGGAAGTAAAACATCTTGGTCATGCATCAATTAGAATCGAAAGCACAAAAATAGTTTATATTGACCCATTCAATATTAAAAATCCAAAAAAAGATGCTGACCTCATCTTCTGCACACACTCACACTATGATCATCTATCTATAAAGGATATAAAGCTTATAAGCAAGGATTCCACTAAACTTATAGTTCCTTCCGAAGCTATTGCTGCAGCAAAGGAATCTAAATTAAACATAGTTGAAGTTGAACCAAATAAAAACTACACAATAGACTCCGTTTCATTTTCAACAGTTCCGGCTTATAATATCGGAAAATCCTTTCATCCAAAGAGTAAAAATTGGGTTGGTTATATAATTTTTTTAAATAATACAATATATTATCACTCTGGAGATACAGATTTTATACCTGAAATGAAAAATATTAAGGCTGATATCATCTTTTTACCAGTTGGAGGAACTTATACGATGAACTGGAAGGAAGCCGCTGAAGCTGCGAATACTATCTCCTGTTCGTATGCTATCCCCATTCATTATGGCGATATAGTTGGAAGTAAAAATGATGCACAAAATTTTGTAAATGAGATCAGGTTACCTAAGAAAGGTGTAATACTCATTGAATAAAAATTTTTATTTCCTGGACTTTTGACTTTAGGTTTTGACTTTATTGATAAGATCATTTTTTCCTAACTTTAGACTGTTATATATCTTTTCTATAGTAAAGGTTATCAAACTTTATTTTTTCTATATCTTGATAAACATTTTTTCTGGCTTCTTCCAATGTTTTCCCTCTGCTTACAATGTTTAAGACTCTGCCTCTATTTGTGACTAACTTGTTATCTTTATAGTCAACACCAGCAAAGAAGATTTTTGATAGGTTGTTTTTACTTTTTTCTCCAATAAAGTCCTTATAACCAGCTATTTCATAGCCAACTTCGTATTTATCTGGATAACCTTTTGATGCTGCAACAAGAGTGACACTAAAACCTTCTTTCCAGCTCAAATCAAGTTTTTCCAGATAACCATTCATGCAAGCATCTATACAGGTTGAGAAATCTGTATCCAATGAAAAAAGGATCGAAGATGTTTCAGGATCTCCAAAACGTACATTGTATTCAAGTAGAAATGGACCATCTTTCGTTATCATTACACCAAAGTAAAGAGCACCTGAATATAGCAAACCTTCTTTTTTCAGAGCATTAAAAGTCGGAAGTATTATCCTTTTTTCAAGCTTTTGCATGTCATCTTCAGTCAATAATGGATTAGGTGAGATAGCTCCCATACCACCAGTATTTGGACCCTGCTCATTATCAAATGCTTTTTTATGATCCTTCGCAGATATAAGAGGTTTGAAACTCTTCCCATCTGATAATACTATTATTGAAGCTTCATAACCCTGTAAACATTCTTCAATAACTATTTTTTCACCCGATTTGCCAAATTTGCTTTTATTGAAAAGAAGGTCCAGGATATTCATGGCTTCTTCATAGCTTTGTACAATGAACACTCCCTTTCCCTCTGCAAGTCCATCCGCTTTTACTACTATGGGATATTTCCCTGCTGAAGATAAAAAATCTGCTGCTTTTTTGAAATTATCAAATGTTTCAAATCTTGCCGTCTCGATGCCATATTTCTTCATTAAATTTTTTGCAAATATCTTACTTCCCTCAAGCATTGCACTTTTTGCAGGTGGTCCAAAGACATCTATTTTCTGCATTTTACAGAGATCCACAAATCCTTCTACAAGAGGCTGCTCAGGCCCAACCAGAATTGTATCAATTTGGTTTTCCTTTGCAAAATTTATCATCTGCTCAAAATTTGAAAATTTTACTATTTCACATTTAGGCTCAAAAGTCATTCCAAAATTCCCTGGTGATATAAAAACCTTTTGTGTATAAGGATTTAAAGAAAGTGCCCAGGCCATAGCATGTTCTCTTGCTCCACTTCCAACAATAAGATATTTTCTGTTTTTGCTATTCTTTTTCATAAAATTATCCCATATAAATTTAATGCATAAGTTATTTTAAATATCCTCATAGATAAATGTTTTAATAAAAAGTATAGGTGATTGTAATAAACAATTGAAGTTAGATTCTTACATTTTAAAACCATAAAAATCAAATAGACTTATTACGCTAAAGTGTATATGATACACTCAACACTGTTGAATTAGTAAAATTAGTGCTTGAAATGTCTCATACCAGTAAAAATCATACTTATTCCCAATCTATTACACATATCTATGGAGTCTTTATCCTTTATTGATCCTCCAGGCTGAATAATAGCCTTTATATCATACTTTGCCGCACATTCAACTATATCAGGAAATGGGAAAAAACCATCTGATGCTAAAACACAACCTTCTGGCGTCCTTGATAGTGCATTTTCAGCAGCCCATATTCTATTTGTTTGTCCACCACAGATTCCTTTTGTTACCATATTATTTGCTGTGACTATTGCGTTTGACTTGACAAATTTTGCAATTTTAAATGCAAATAAAAGATCTTTTAATTGCTTCTCATCGGGTTTTTTATCGGTGACATATTGAATCTCATCAACAAGCTTATTGTTAGATCCATCGACTTCTTGAATCAATAGACCTCCATCTACTGAACTTAACTCATATCTATCCTCTGGTTTTCTATTTATCTTTATAATTCTTAAATTTTTCTTTGATGTAAATATATCAAGGGCTTTTTTTGAAAACTCAGGAGCAATTATAACTTCTAAAAATGTTTTTGTCATAATCTTTGCAAGTTCTTCATCTATCAATCTATTTGAGGCAATTATACCTCCAAATATTGAGACGCTATCTGCCTCATAAGCCTGTTGATATATTTCAACAATAGATTTTTCATCTTCAAAGTTTTCAGTTGCACAGGCACATGGAGTATTATGCTTCACAGCACATATAGCCTTGTTTTCAAAGCTTGAGACAACTTTCCAGGCAACATCGATATCTTTAATATTGTTGTATGAAAGTTCTTTCCCTTGATAAAATTCAAAGTTATTAAACACTCCCATTTTATCGGTGCTATTATAAAACCAGGCAGATTGATGTGGATTTTCGCCATACCTTAAACCAGATATTTTATTTGATTTTTTATATGATAAATTAGCATAAGTAAGGGAGTCAAACTGTGCAAATTTTCTAGCTATGGCAGCATCATAAGCTGCTGTCATGGAAAACGCTTTTGCTGCAAGATATTTTCGATATTCAATATCTATATTCCCTTTCTCAAGTTTATCAACAATTTCATCATAGTCTTCTGGATCAATTATAACTAAAACATCATAATAATTTTTCCCAGCAGCCCGGATAAGGGAAGGACCACCTATATCTATATATTCAAGCAGTTCTTTTTCATCTTTGCAGAGATTTTGCTTCTCAAAAAAAGGATAAAGATTTACAACGACAAGATCAATAGTTTCTATCCCTAAAGATTCTATAGTTTTAATATCCTTTTCATTTGATCTTCTTGCAAGAATTCCAGCAAAAATTTTTGGATTTAGTGTCTTCACTCTCCCATCAAGAATCTCTTCAAAACCAGTTACAGTTGAAACTTCTATAGCGTTTATCCCCTCATCTTTTAATATTTTATAAGTTCCACCGGTTGATATAATATTGAAACCAAGACGATCTAAATTTTTTGCGAAAGGGACAAGCTTATCCTTGTTATATACAGAAATTAGTGCGTTTTTCATTCCACCTTCTTAAGATTAACTTTCCACCGAAAACTTTTTTCATTTATCAAGCATGTAAAATATTGACTTTTTTCCCCTCAACTTTTAATCTATTTTCGCAAAGTAGTTTAACAGATTCAAATAAAATATTATGCTCAAATAGCGACAGTCTTTGAGCGAGGGACTGCTCATCATCATTATCCAGAACCGGGATAGCATATTGCAATATTATTGGACCACCATCAATATCATCAGTAACAAAGTGAACAGTACAACCTGTAATCTTACAACCATAATCAAGGACTGCTCTATGCACTTTATTGCCAAACATTCCCTTACCACCAAAGGCTGGCAAAAGCGCAGGATGAAGATTAATAATACGAAACTTAAATTTTTGTATTATTGGCGGATCTATTATGGATAAAAATCCAGCACATACTATATAATCAGCATATTTATTAAGCAATGATAACAGATTTTTCGAAAAATCTTTTCCCTTTCTATTGAGACAAAAAGATTGTATCCCTTCCTTTTCAGCTCTTTTTAAGGCGAAACACTCCCTATCTGATATTACAGCAGAAATATTTACATTTAACTCATGTGATTTCACTTTATCTATTAAGTATTGCAGATTAGTCCCATTGCCTGAGACAAGAACAACTATACGAGGCATATCCCTTCCTTTCCCTCTTTTATATAACCAATCTTATAAGACTTTACACCATTTTTTTCTAAAATATAAGTGGTTTTCTCTTGATCCTCTTCATTCACCACAATAACAAATCCTATACCCATATTGAAGGTATTGAACATCTCTTTGTCTTCTATTCCAAAACCTGAAATGAATTTGAATATCTCCGGTATTTTAAAACTTTTTGTATCAATATATGCTGTTAATCCAGGCTTTATCATTCTAGGTATATTTTCAATAAATCCACCTCCGGTTATATGAGCCATGCCTTTTACCTTAACATTTTTTAAAAGGTTAAGAATGGGTTTTACATATATCTTTGTTGGTGTTAAAAGAATCTGTCCAATAGGTTTTTCATCAAACTCCGCATCAAGGTGTCTAATAAGTTTTCTTATAAGTGAAAAGCCATTTGAATGCAATCCAGAAGATTCAAGACCTATTAGTACATCATCTGGCTTTATCGATGAGCCATCTATTATATTAGATTTATCAACGACACCAACGGCAAAACCGGCTAGATCGTAAACATCCGGAAGATATACATCAGGCATCTCAGCTGTTTCTCCACCTACAAGGCTACACCCGGCTTCAAGGCAACCATCTGAAACCCCTTTAACAAGAGATGCAGCTATTTCTGCGTTTAGTTTTCCGCATGCTATATAATCCAGGAAAAAAAGAGGTGTTGCACCATGACACAAAATATCATTTACACACATAGCAACGCAATCTATACCAACAGTATCATATACCCCAAGCTTCATCGCTATATCTATTTTTGTGCCTACTCCATCAGCTCCTGTTACAAGAACAGGTTGTTGAAAACCGAGATCTTTAAAATTTCCTATATCAAAAAGAGCAGCAAAACTTCCAATGCCATTTAATACAGAAGGTGTATATGTCCTGCTTGCATAACTTTTGATAAGCTCTACAGTCTTATAACCTTCTTGCTTATCAACTCCGGCTTTTTTGTAATCCATGGTCTTTCCTTTTATTTAAAATAAAAAATTTAATTTCATATATTTTTTAACAAATATTTCTTTGAATATTTTAAGCTAAGTTCCTAAATTTTCTATATATCTAAAAAATTTAAAATAATAGAAACTAGTCCATACTTGAAAATTCTATTTACTTAATTAAATAAATATATTCATAATTGTATTAAATTTGCCAGGTGAATTTAAATCTAAAAATAAATTATCTTCAATATTTTTCATCAGCTGTATATCAGCTTAAGCACACCTAATAAAGGTAGTAAAGTTAAAATTTATGTTAAGGCAGTTTACGCGTCATGCATGTACCAGTTAGATAGTTTTTTCTAAATTTATACCTTATTTCAGGAGAGTCACATATTTAGAAAAGGGTAATATCATTTGTAGTTGTAGCCTGCGGATAAATCCCCTCAAAGCAACCAAGACAATAGATATCTTTATTTTCTAAAGATTTTATTAATCCATCTATACTCAAATAAGATAAAGAATCTGCTCCGATCTCTTTTTTTATGGTTTCGATATCTTTTGTTGAACCTATCAATTCGGATCTTAGAGGGGTATCTATCCCAAAGTAACAGGGAAACTTTACAACAGGCGACGCTATAGCCATATGCACTTCCTTTGCACCAGCATTACGCATCATTTCGACAAGTTTTTTACTTGTAGTTCCTCTGACTATTGAATCATCAATTAAAAGTACCCTCTTACCCTCAACATTTACCTTCAGTGGATTCATCTTCACAGAAACCTTTTCTTCCCTTATATGTGCAGAAGGATTTATAAAGGTTCTTCCGACATATTTACTCTTTATAAAACCTACATCATTCGGTATACCACTGGCTATAGAATAACCTATCGCTGCGGCTATGCCTGAATCTGGTATACCTATAACTATATCTGCCTGAATCTTGTGCTCATTGTAAAGTTGTTTTCCAGCTTCAACTCTAGATAAATAAACAGATATACCGTCTATATAACTATCTGGTCTTGCAAAATAAATATACTCAAAGGCGCATATCATCTGTTTAGTTTTTTCATATACAGTTATACTGTTAACTCCATTTTCATCAATAATGACAATTTCTGCAGGTGCAATATTTCTTATAAACTGTGCGCCTATTGCATCCAGAGCACATGTTTCCGAACAAACAATATAGCTATTTCTGAGTTTTCCCAGCACAAGGGGTCTTATACCATTTGGGTCTCTAGCTGCAATAAGTTTATCTTTTGTTAAAAGCACTATTGCAAATGAACCCTTTACAGCTGAAATACCATCAAGAATTGCCTTTTCAAGTCCTTTACTAAGATTTCTTGAAATAAGATTTAAAAGGACCTCGCTATCTGAATCTGTCTGAAATATTACCCCAGCATCTTCCATCAATTCCTTCAAAATATTTGCATTCACAAGATTTCCATTGTGAGCGATAGCAATTTTACCGACTTTAGAATCTACAACAAGTGGCTGAGCATTTTCTATCGTGGGTTTTCCAGTCGTTGAATATCTCACATGACCGATAGATGCAAATCCTGAAAATTTCTTAAGGATTGCTTCATTAAAAACATCCGATACTAACCCCATACCTTTATAACTTACAAGATCTTGCCCGTTGGAAACTGTTATACCACAACTTTCCTCACCTCTATGCTGTAAAGCCATCAAACCATAATAGGTCATTGTCCCAACTTTTTTAACGGCTTGCTTTTCTTCAGCCTCGCATTCTCCCTTATTATGAAGTGAATAGATGCCAAATACTCCACATTCTTCTTTAAATTTATCTGAAAATCTCTCAGAGTAAAACTCTTTATAAGTATTCAAATCTGTTGATTCGTCGTTAATCATCATAAAAAATCCCTTAAATTTTGAAAAAAATCAATAAAATTAAAATTAAAATATTTTCAATCTTTTTGCTATTTCTTTATACGATTCAATAACATTACCAAGGTCTCTTCTGAACCTATCTTTATCAAGTTTTTCCTTTGTAGTTTTATCCCATAATCTACATGTATCAGGTGAAATTTCATCAGCTAAAATTATTTTATCTTTATAAAATCCAAATTCAAGCTTAAAATCAACCAGAATTATATCGACACTTGAAAAGAGTTCTTTTAATATATTGTTTACACTTGCTGCAAGGTTGTATATAACATCTAGTTGTTCCCTTGATGCAATATTCAAGGCTATGACATGGTAATCATTTATCATGGGATCATGCAAAGAATCATCCTTATAGCTGAGTTCAAAAACAGTTGTTGAAAGTTCAGTTCCCTCAGCAATTCCATATCTTTTAGCCATACTCCCGGCAGCTAGATTTCTTACTATAACCTCAAGCGGTATTATGGATGTTTTTAAACAGAGCTCCGATCTATCATCATATTTTTTTATGAAATGAGTCGGAATCTTTTTTTCATTTAAAATTTCGAAAATATATGAACAGATGAGATTATTTAAAAAACCTTTACTTTTTAAAATGGCTTTTTTCTGACCATCAAATGCCGTGGCATCATCTTTGTAGTATATCAAAACATGATCATCATCATATTGATATACTTTCTTGGCTTTTCCTTCATATAATTGCTCAAATTTATCCATCTATTTTCCTTTAATTTTTTTAACTATTTTTCACTCTTCACTTTGTTGGCATGGCTTAGACATGCGACGAAAAACCGAAAAAAGCTTATTTTTTAAATTTTACCTAAAGCTTCGTTTGTATAACTTTTATAAAAAAAGATAAGAGTAAGTTTTATTTAAAGTAATAACTCGCAGACTCAAAAATAGGTTCAGCTTTTAAGTATGGGTAATTTTTTAATCTTCCATCTATTACCCTTTCTGTGTGCCCCATCTTTCCGAGTATAAGTCCATCTTCGCTTATCATGGATTCTACAGCAAAGCAAGATCCATTTGGGTTATCTGGATAATTCAATGCTATTTTATTTTGCGAATCAACATAGACCGATGAAATCTGTCCATTTTTTAAAAGTTTGTAGCATACTTCATCATCAGCGAAAAATCTCCCTTCTCCATGAGATACAGGTATAGTATATACCTCATCTGGCTTTGAAAGTAAATGCCAGGGAGATCTATTTGGAAGAACTTTAATCTTAACAATCCTGCTGACATGTCTACCAGTTGAATTTTGTGTCAGGGTAGGCTTAGAAACGCCATCTGAAAATGTGACATTTCTTGTTAAAAGACCGGATTTAATCAATGCCTGAAATCCATTACAAATACCAACTATTAAACCTTTTTTATTTAAAAGTCTTTCTATAGAGTCAGCTACCTTTTCGGTTTTAAGAAAAGCCGCAATAAACTTTCCCGAGCCATCCGGCTCATCACCCATAGAAAAACCACCAGGGATACTCAATATCTGACAATCTTCTATTGATTTAGCAAAATCATCTATGGATTCTTTTAAAGCACTTCTTGTAAGCGTTTTAACCACGATAATTTCTGTTCTTATACCACTTTTCTGAAATGCTCTTGCTGTATCGAACTCGCAGTTTGTGCCTGGAAATACTACTATCACTGCTTTTGGCAAATTAGATTGAGGAATTATGATTTTCTTTTCAATATCACCGATATCTATATTCACACTTTTTTTTGAGTAACCCCAAAAATTACTATTTTTTTCTATTTCATTTTTCCATTTCAAGGTTTGAGCCTCTGCAAGTAGTGATGTTTCATTATGGAAAACAGATAGCAAAGGTTTTTCATAGTAGTAAAGAAGTTTATCCAGATCATTCTGTGAATCTTTTGTTGAAATGATCCTTTCAGAAATCGTTTTGCCTAAATGAGTAATAAAGACAGCTGAATCCTGCTCTATAGCTTGATGCCCGATAAAATCTGTCACTTCTTTTGATTCTTTAAGTTGCAAAATAAATTTTTCAAGATAATCGTCCATCTCTGACTCAGTTAAACCTGTTTCAAATATTATAGATCCTATCATCGGAGTTTTTATGTCTATTTTATAATCATAGTTATTTTGGAAATTATTCTTCAATTTAAATTGATCAGCAGAATTAAAACCATCAGCAAATCTAAACTTATCGATCATGTTAAAGACATCATCAAATTTAAAACCAATCATATTACCAATGCAGCTTTTGAAGATTGCCTCGCGAATACCAAAATAACGAACAGTCCTGGCGCTAAGTATAAGATTTCTTCTGTTAAGATAATTAAAAAACTCAAAATTTAACAAACATCGCGTTTTATCTGGAAGAAAGTCCTCTGATAAGGGGGTAAATAAAAGATACACATGATCGTCTGATTTGATAAAATAGTCAGATAATGCAGAATCTTCGCTGGATGTTGAAACTGCAAAGCTTATAAGAGTCGGAGGAACATCGATATCATCAAAAGAGCCAGACATACTATCTTTTCCACCTATTGCAGGAGAACTGAAATCTTCTTGAGCCATGAAAGCACCAAGCATCGCAGACAGGGCAATACCCCATTTCACTTGGTTGCTTGAAGGTTTGCCAAAGTACTCCTGCAGTGATAAGCGGATCCTATGGAAGTCACCACCCATAGCAACAATTCTCGTGATAGACTCCACTACCGACCAATACGCACCAACAAAAGGATTTGCTGACATGAATTGTGGGCTGTAACCAGAAGCCATGAATACTGCCGTTTGTGAACTGTGCTGATTGTACTGATTGTGTTGATTATGTTGCTTACTTTGTTCGCTTGATGAAAGATATTTATTATCAGATATAATATCGATATCAGGTAAAACACTGGCTATCCCTTCACAGGGAGAGTTCTGGTAGAGTCCTCCATAAGGAAGATAAAGCGAGTAGCCCCCTATCGTGCTATCGAACCATTCGGAAAGTTTCTGCAGCGATGCAACATTAAGGCTTGATAGAAGATCACAATAACTCAACTGTTCAATATTTTTGAAAAGATTTTGCAAACTTTCAAGATCAAATTTTCCCGGTAAAGCTTTTGATTTTCTTTGTGCACCATTGGAATTTAGCAGGTTTTCAGGAATACCTGCAACTTTCTTTTTATCATAATAAAGACAAAGTTCTTTTTTATCTGTAACTCTTGCAATAATTGTGGCCTGTAAATCTTCCTGGTTGGCACATTTGATGAAATCGGTGACATCATCTTTTGCAACAACGCAGGCCATTCTCTCCTGGGATTCCGATAAAATTATTTCAACTGGACTTAGTCCATCGTATTTTAAAGGTATCTTATCAAGGTAGATATCAAGCCCATCTGCAAGCTCACCAACGGCTATTGCAACACCACCGGCGCCAAAGTCGTTGCATCTCTTTATCTTACGAGCCACTTCTCGATTTGCAAAAAACCTCTGTAATTTTCTTTCAACAACGGCATTCCCCTTCTGGACCTCTGCGCCTGCCACATTTATGGAATCTTTATCATGAACCTTTGATGAGCCAGTAGCACCACCTATACCATCTCTTCCAGTTCTGCCCCCAACTAAAACAACAAGGTCTCCATTTAAAGGTTTCTTTCTCACAACATTTTCTTTAGGTGCCGCACCTATCACAGCTCCGGCTTCAAGTCTCTTGGCTGTAAAATTATCATGATAAAACTCAACAACATTTGCTGTAGCCAGACCGATCTGGTTACCATAAGATGAAAAACCTTTTGCCGCCGATGTAGTTATCTTTCTTTGAGGCAATTTTCCTTTCATTGTTTTTTCAACTGGCTGCCCTGGATCTCCACTACCTGTAACTCTCATAGCTGCGAACACATAGGTTCGTGAAGATAGTGGATCCCTTATCGCTCCGCCAAGACATGTCGAAGCACCTCCAAAAGGTTCTATCTCAGTTGGATGATTGTGAGTTTCATTTTTAAAAGCCACAAGCCAGTCCCGTGAGTCTTTATCCTTAACAATTATATTGCAGGCATTTACCTCTTCTGACTGTTCCAGATCAGGCATCAAGCCATTTTCCCTGCAGTATTTAGCATAAATGGTACCAATTTGCATCAAACTTACAGGTTCACTCTCATCGATAAACTTTTTTCTTATTTTTTTGAATCTTTCTAAGGCTTTAGCTCTTATATCAGTTGAGCTTTCAAACTCGATATCTTCTATTAAAGTATTGAAAGTCGTATGTCGGCAGTGATCAGACCAGTATGTATCAAGTATCTTCAGTTCATATTCGTTAATTTGCTTGCTGTTAGCAATGCAAAAATGTTGCAAAAAATGAAGATCATCAATACTCATTGCCAGTTTATAATTTTTAGACAATTCTTCCAGCTTTTCAGTATCGTAAGAGCTAAAATCATTTAATATATTTATCTTATATGACCTTGAGGATTTAACTTCATTCTTCGCCTTTAGAAACTCCCTCGGAGCATCGATATTGATAGTGCATGAATCCACAGGATTTAAAAGGTAATTTTTTATTTTAGAAAGTTTCTCAGCAGTAAGCTCACCTATAATACAATACAATTTTGCAGTTTTAACCTGGATTTTATCGTTATTCGAAGCCAGCATTAAACACGATATTGCTGAATCAGCTTTTTGATCAAACTGACCATCAAGCAAGGCTATAGGAATGAGGTTGATTTTACTTGATTCATTGATTTTATTTAATTTACTGATATCACTTTCTTTCATCAAATGATCACAGATATACTTTGTATCTATCCGATTTGAAAAATCAAAAAATGTGTTATCAACTTCTCTTTCTGAAAGCGAAGATAAGGTTATCGTTTTAGCCAGATCAAAAGGAATATCTTCAGGGAAAAGAAGATCGTAAATAGAAAAGATTTTAACCTTCTCAACCTGTGGAATATGTAAATAACTAACGATTTCATTTAATAAATTTTTTGATTCAATATCGATCTGCTCTTTTTTCTCTAAGAGCATCCTGAAAGACTGCATCAATCCTCCAAAAATAAATAAATCATTCTAAACAGAAAACCAAGGCTTTTTTTATTAAAGAAAAACTAAAATTAAAGAAAGAGAAACAGTGAATAAATTAAAAACATGGTCAATCTTTACTTTTGCAAAAGTTTAAAAAAGGTAGATTTTCTGATGTTTATAAATAAAAAAGTAAAGTACAAATTTGTTGGATGAACCTAAATTTTTTCAAAATAAACAAAAGTAAATTAAATAATATCTGAATATTAAATGTGCATCTTAGATAAAGTAAAATAGATATATTAAAAAATTAGACATAAATAGAAAAATTTCTTATATTTTAATTTACCTAAATTTGAATAAAATCCATGTGAAAAATTGATCGAGGGAGTTTCCTAAAGCGATAGAGAAAGAATAGCCACTGCGAAGGAGGTAGGTATGACTTAAGTTTATTGATACTCTCTATGAAGAGGATGACAACCAAACAAAGCCATTATAAAATATGGCTCTTCTTAAAATTCGAAGAGCAATAAAATATCGCTCCATAGTCAGCAGATTTAGGTCTGCTGGTAGAAACTCCCGGACCAATTTCCAGGATTATATGGAAGGATTTATCGATTACATTTTATATTAATAAATAAAATTTGCAACTTTAAAATTTACCTTTAGTGGATTTTTTATATTTTTTATAGTTTAGTTTAGATTTTTAAAAAATAATTTGTGAGTTTCTCATATCTTTTTAAAATAATTTTATTACAACAGATAACTTATTTAAAGTGAATCATCCACATAATTTTTTAAATTTAGCTTAAACTATAAAATATTTATTGAAAATGTTTATCTTTCGAATAAAATGTTTTTAGGATTTTTATAATTATAAGATAATATCAATAAGTAAACTAATTTATTTCTTTTTTCTTTTTTATGATTATTTTATCTATTTTAATTATTTAGTTAATTGTACTTATTTTTTAGTAAAAAAAAGACAAATTTTGTATATCCATCTGGGTGTACACTTTTTAATTTTATAGTTTAGTTACCTAATTTTATTAATTAACATTTACTGTTACTTATTTGTACTTTTGATATTTTAATTCGTTACTATAACTTGTTTAAGACAGTATTTAAAATAAATCAATTTTTTTTATGGCTTTGCCCTAAAAACAGAGTAAAAGGATTTTTATGAACAAAGATTTCTGGAAGCTAATGCTTGGCAAAATACAAAAAGATGCAGATGATATGACCCAGCTTGAAAAAATTTCTCTCTTTCTTAGAGATTTAATAATTATAACAGTTTTATTTTTTCTTATTATAAGACCTCTTATTATTGCTGGATATGAAGTTTCTACTCCATCTATGGAACCTACAATAATGACAGGAACAAAACTAATCGGTTTACCTATACTTTATGGAGGATATATCCCATTCACCGATATCAAGATGCCTGCCATTTTAAAGATCAAAAGGCAATCAATAGTCATTTTTAAGTTCCCTCTTAATGAAAGAGAGTACTATGTTAAAAGAGTCATCGGTTTACCTGGTGATATAGTCGAAATAAGAGGAAAAAATGTTTTTGTCAATGGACAGCTACTTGATGAACCATATACCCAGTATATAAGTGATCCTCTTTATGAAAGCAACCCTGATTTCGTTAGACCAAACTTTGGTCCAATAACTGTACCTAAAAACCACTATTTTGTCATGGGTGATAACCGGGACAACTCTTATGATTCTAGAGAATGGGGGTTCGTCCCAAAAAAGAATATCTTTGCAGCCCCACTTTTAATATACTGGAGTTATGATAGAGATGCAAAGAAAATCAGAACATCTGAACTTTTTAAAATTATTATTAAATAATTGTTAAGATTATATCTTCTTTTTATGAATATCAAAATACTAAAAAAATTAGCTATTATCATAAATCTTCTTACCGGTTTTTATTCTCTTTTAATGATATCAATTTTGATGTGTTTTTATAGATTTGACCTTGGTTTTTATCAATTATTTTCTCTTTTTTTTTCATCCTTATTGGTTATTTCTATTAAAAATATTGTTAAAAAAGAAAGAAAAGATCTTACTTTAAATGAAAATAGGGCATTTGGTAATAAATATTCATTTCCTTCAGGACATACAGCATCTCTTCTTTCATTTGCCATTATATTTTTTTATTTTAAGAATAATTCTTTTATTATCTTTTTAGTTGTTTTAGCTCTTGTTATTTTTTTAAAAATATACACAAGACAACATGACTTTGTAGATATTTCTTGCGGTATACTTATAGGGTTTATAAGTTCTCTATCCAGTATACTAATTTGTAAATCAATCTTTCCAAATATCAAAACACTAATAGAATCTTTTTTTTGATCCATTTTTTCGACTTTATGAAAAATTGTTGTGTGGAAAGAAACATCTTTTTATTTGAAATTTATATGGAAATATTTCATCTGAGTTTCAGGTTTACTTTTGTGCTATTACAATAATTATTTAATAATAAGACAAAAACATCTTTAAAATGGTAACCTAAATTCTTATAAGAGTAGTTTCATCAGTTTATACAAAAAAATAAGAGGAAAGGTCATCTCAGTTTTTTATTGACAAAAATATATATTCCATTAATTTTTATTCCACAGCATATTTTCTTTGGAGGCATTTTCTATGTATACTATTTGTGAAATTAAAGGTAAACAATATCAGATAGAAGAAGGAAAAGAATATAGAGTGGACTATTTAAATTTGGAAAAAGATAGCTCCTTCAGCATTGATTCTGTTCTTCTTGTTAAAGATGATAGTGGAGAGATTATTCTTGGTAAACCCTTTATTGACAATGCAAAAGTTGAATTCAAAGTCATTGAGCCTCTCTTTAAAGATAAAAAGGTCTATGCTTTCAAGTATAAACGAAGGAAGGGCTTCCGAAAGCTGATAGGGCATCGCCAGAAGTATTCTATAGTCAAAGCTGAAAAAATTACTCACTAAATATTATCGCTCGTCTTGAACAAATGAATCCATATACTCTGATTTTTGTTTTTGCAATTCAATTTTAAATTATTACTCTTAAAAAAAATTGAAGAGAAGATTTTTTTACATATTAAAAGTCAAACTTTTCTTTCCTGATTATTATATAAATCTAATAAATTAACCATTTTACAATTTTATTGCATATTGTTGTAAAATTTTTAATCTTTATCGAAAGTGGGGTTTTTGACTTTTTTTTAAATTACATATTTAATATCAAAAAAATGATTAAAGTTATTTTTATTAAAAAAGAAAAGTGCAATTCTACTTATGCTTACAACTTTATTGAAATTAGCGGACATGCAAGTTATAATTCGAACATTAGTCTCCCGTGTGCTGCTATATCCTTTTTAATTCAGTCTGTTAGCGGCTTTTTAAAGTTGCATAATATTGAAGCCTGTCAAGATGATGGCGATACATGCTCTTTTAACCTTGATAAGCTAAAACAGTTTGATCCTGATCTCGTAGATTATTTTGTTTTTTCATTAAAACTTATAGCAAGAGATTTTCCTGATGATATTAATATCATATACTAAAATGAAAATATATATCAAGGTCAAATTAGATAAAATTATTTTGATATTTTATAATTATTTTAATTTTATTCATTTTATATTATTTTATTTCGGAGGTTATGATGGCTCATAAAAAAGGTGGCGGAAGCTCTAGAAATGGTAAAGATTCAAATGCTCAAAGATTGGGTATTAAAAGATTTGCCGGTCAGGTAGTTAATGCCGGGGAGATTTTAGTTAGACAAAGAGGTACAGTATATCATCCCGGGAAAAATGTCAAAAGAGGTAGCGATGATACTCTATACGCTACTATTGCCGGAAAAGTTGAGTTTGAAAAATCTAAACTTAATCCACAAAGAGTTCAAATATCTGTTTACCCTTTATAAAAAACCGGCCATTGGTTCTTACATAACTTTTAATTTAGCTTTTTAATTATGTAAAGCGCAAATTATATTCAACTCCTTTAAAAAACAATGGACCTACAATCCTTGGGTTTTTGATTGTATTTTTTAAATATAGTACAATTATCAAATGACATTTTTTATGTTTTATAAAATAAACAAGCATATTTTTTATCGGGATGATTTAAAAAAATTATGGGTATTTTTCTTGATGAAATAATCTTACATTTAGTTGCTGGAAAAGGTGGAAATGGTGTAGTCAGCTTTAGAAGAGAAAAATATGTTCCGAAAGGTGGACCAGACGGTGGTGATGGTGGCGATGGAGGAAGCATATATTTTAAAGCAGACAATAGTGTTTCGACTCTCGGGCATTTGAGCTTTCATAGAAAAATAAAAGCTAAAGATGGAGATAATGGCCGGGGGAAGAACCAAACTGGTAAGAATGGAGAAGATATTTATATTCCAGTCCCTCCAGGAACTTCTATTTATCAAGATAATATTTTACTAGCTGATCTTTGCAATGTTGATGATACTTTTTTAGCAGTTAAAGGCGGAAAAGGGGGGAAAGGAAATCAACATTTTGCAACTTCGGTAAATCAAACTCCTAGAAAAGCAACACCAGGCAAGAAAGGTGAAGAAAAAAATTTAAAGTTATCCCTTAAACTTATAGCCGATATCGGACTTGTCGGTTTACCAAACGCCGGAAAATCGACATTTCTGTCAGTGACTACATCTGCAAACCCTAAAATAGCATCATATCCATTCACAACCATTTATCCAAATCTTGGCTCTTTTAGTTATGATAACATAGAGTATTTTATCATTGCGGATATTCCAGGTCTAATCGAAGGAGCAAGCGAAGGGAAAGGTCTTGGGACCCGTTTTTTGAAACATATTGAAAGAACCAAACTTCTTCTATTTATTCTTGATGGCGAAAAAATAGAATTTGAAGAACAACTTATTACCCTCTTCAATGAATTAAATAATTTCAGCTCGGTGCTTGCCAACAAGCCATTTTTTGTTTCTATTTCTAAAATTGATATTCCACTTGTTCAGTCTGAAGTCCAAAAGTTTTTATCGAGACTTCCTATTGAGATTTTACTTCCGGATAATAAAAAAGTAATGATTAATGAGATAATGGCTTTTTCATCTTTTAACAAAGAAGGAATCAGTGAAATTCTTGCAAAAACTTCATCTTTTTTAATAGAACAAAAAAAATCACAAAAATAGTCTTTAATATTTATTTTAAATACACTATAATAATAGTGGTGATAGAACGATATTAAAGAATTCACGATAAATAAGAACCACCTCTAAAGGAACTATATCTTTTTATGAAAATAGCCTTTTTAAGTGGAAGCTTTGATCCTCCACATATAGGACATCTTATTCTCCCCTGCATTGCAATTGAAAAATTTGATATTGATCTTTTTTTATATATTCCTTCAAAAATTGCAGTAAATAAAGATCATCACTTTGCTGAAGCTTCTGATAGATATAATATGCTTCAACTTATGATATCGGATAACCCAATGTTGATGATAGACAATTTTGAGATTTCACAGGATTCGAAAATATATACATTTGAGACAATAAATTATCTTAAAAGAAAATATAGCACCAATTCAACCAATCTTATGCTCTGTATTGGTTCTGATTGGATTGATAGCCTTGATAAATGGCAAAATTTCGATTTTATAAAAGATAATGTAAGCTTTATTATTTTTTTGAGACCTCCTTGTATCGACGATATTGATAAAAAAATTAAAAGTCTTGGTATAGATCAGGATAATTATCATATTCTTGATAATTTAATAGATATAAGCTCAAGCAATATCAGAACTCTTATAGCTGAAGGGAAACCATTTTCTCACTTCCTTCCTAAACCTGTCTATGATTATATTATGAAAAATTCCCTGTATCTGGTATAGACTATAAATAGATGCTATTTAGATAGATTTATATTTTTTGCTATTAGCAAAATTATTTGGACATGCTATAAAAAAAATAGAATTTTATTAAATTAATTGAAATGCAAAGGTAAGATCTCGATGAAAATTTCAAAACAACTGTTTTTAATTTTAATTTTTTTGATAATTATATTGGTGGGATTTGTTGTATATATTGTTACAAACTATTTTATGAACTCACCAACATTGACCTCTGAAGAGCTGGAAAAATTTCCAATACTTTCTTTTTTAGTTGTTGGACTTGATGAATCGAGTAATGTGCAGAGGACAGATTCCATCTATGTCGTACTCTATTCGACAATAACGAATAAAATATTTATTTATAGTATACCCAGAGATTTAAGAGTTAGATTTCAGTATCAGGGACAACTTATATATGACAAGATTAATCATGTATATTTTAAACGAGATATATATACTTTAAAATCACTTCTTGAAACACTTTTGGGAATGAAAATACCTTACTATGTAATCGTTTCTTATGATGCCCTATCATCGATTGTAGATCTGATCAATGGAGTTCAGATTTATATAGAAGAAGATATGGTTTACACAGATAAAGCTGGTAATTTATTCATAAACATTCCAAAAGGCTTTCAAACTCTTGATGGAGAAAAGGCACTAGAATATGTTAGATATCGAAGTGATGAAGAAGGCGATATCGGAAGGATAAAAAGACAATTTAATCTTATAATAAAAGTTGTTGAGCAAAAAGATAAACTTTTAACGATAAAGAATATCCCGGATACCTTGAAAATTCTTTACAGTAAACTTAAAACCAATCTTACCTTGTTAGATTTTTACTCTCTTGCCGATAAACTAGAATATCTGAGCATCAATAAGATATACTATGAAATAATGCCAACAAAACCTTTAACAATAGATAATGTTTCTTATCTTGTCCCTTTAACTGTTCAGGGAGGAAATTATGCACAATATCTTCTAAAAAAGGTCTTGACTTTCTTAAATGAAAAAGAAATCACTTACGAAAATGCAATAACTGTTGAAGTGCTAAACGCTTCTCCTCAAAAAGGATTGGCAAAACTTGTTAGAGATAAACTTTTACAGTATGGCATAAATGTTATTTATTATGGTAACTCTAACAATTCGAGCAAAGTAACAAGAATTATCGATAGAGTTGGCAAACTGGATAAAGCAAAACAGATTGGTGCTATAATGAGATGTAAAAATATTGAGACAGCAATAAATTTGAATGCTGGAGTTGATGTTACCATAATCATCGGTGAAGATTTTAACATGTCTTTCTTTGATAATTAATGGTTCCCATATAGAAAGATATAATTTTTATATTTCTTCATTTATAAGAGTTAGAGCCATTAAGGTTTTTAAGTGCTTTTAACTGCTAATGTTTATTACCATAAAATAATATGCAATAAATTATAATATTTACCCTGTTTTAGAAAAATGTATAGATCTTTCAGGAGAAACCATGAAAAAAGAACAAGAAATAGCAAAAGAATTTATCAAAATACTTGATGATAAAAAAGTTGAAGATATTTCATGCATTATGATATCGGAAGCTCTTCCTATAGCTGATTATTTTATTATAGGCACTGTTCAATCTTCACATCAAGTATCAGCTATTGTAAAAGAAGCAGAGGATTTAGCAAGAAAATTCAATTTTCGAATAATAAATAGACATGCCACAGAACAGAATGGATGGTTTTTACTTGATTTTAATATAGTTATTATACACCTTTTTACACCAGAAATGAGAGAATATTATCAACTTGAAAATTTATGGAAAAAGTATGCTGTAAATAAAGAAAGTCTTGAACCTTTAAAACACTAAATCTTCTCTAATAAATGTTCTATTATTTGATAATTTCGATAAATTAATATAAATGAAACATCATTTTATTGAATCTGGATAGTTATAAAATCTTCTTTAAGCCTATATAACTTTTGTAACCTTATCACTTTTCAAGCATCTCGAACATATTTTATATGTACCGAGTGTCCCTTGATAATAACCTTTTATTGTATGAAGGTTTGGTCTAAATACTCTATGAGTTCTTTTATGTGATTTTGGATCATTAAATCCTGTTTGAACACCTTTTCCACAGATATCACATCGTCTAGCCATCTATATCTCCTTGCAAAATAGGTAAGAAAACTTATAGCATAAATTCTAACTTTTTCAATAAAAATAATTCTGAAAATTTGCTATCATAAAAATAAAGTACACTTTTTCTTTTTTTTTCTATATATTTTCATGCTAATCTAATATGTTGTTCCCTGGTAACTATAATTTACTTGAAAAGAGTAAGATTCAATTTCTATTGAGGGTTAATTTAAAAAAAATATCAGAATATAAGATTATTAAATATTTATAACTTTTTTTTGAATTCTTCTTGAATATCAATAAGCTCCGTTGTAATTGTATTTAGCTGCTTTGAATATCTTGAAATATCGTCGGAAAAATTAACAGTCAACTCAATATTTGAAGTTATTTCATCAAGAGAGCTAATAACATCCTGAGTGGATCTTGATTCTTCTTCTGTGGCTAAGGTTATCTGTGAGAAAAGATTAGCAAGATTATTGATATTTTTATTTATAGAAGCGAAAATTCCATAAGTTTTTTGATTTTTTTCATATGTCGATAAAATAGCTTCATTTGAGCTAGTTAAAATAGCTTCGATATTTTTCGCCACAAGGTTTGATTTTTCAGCTAACTTTTGAATTTCCTTTGCTACTACGGAAAATCCTTTCCCCTGTTCACCAGCACGCGCCGCTTCTATCGTTGCATTTAATGCAAGCAAAGTTGTTTGCTCAGTTATTTCATATATTTGATTGATAGCAAACATTATTCTAGAAGTTGAATCTACAAGTTCCTGAAAAGCTTTAGAGCTATCTTCCATAAATATCATACCCTGAGCTGACATCTCGGCAGTTTCATTCATCTCATTTGAAGTCAACTTTGCATTATTTGCTATGCTTATCGTTGAACTGGTAAGTTGCTCCATAGTCGAAGATATCTCCTCAACTGCCACTGCTACATCTTTGGAATTTTTGGAAAGATCATCTGAAATATTGGCTATTTTAGTTTTAATAGTATTCAGGATTGTGGTATCTTTATTGATCGTATTCATTATCTTTTCAAGATTCTTATTTTGAAATTCAACAATAGAATCATCTCTTATGACCTGCAATAAAAAGTCATAAGACACTTTACTCGTATAAAACATAAGACCGGCACTTGCAACAAAGGCAAAGTAAACCATCGAATAGTTTGATAAAGCATTCCATGAAGGTATCAACTTTGGATTTACTATAAGTTGACAGAACGATAATATCAGACCCAATATAAATCCATATACTATAAATCTATTATTCATGTAAACACTTGAAAAAGCCAATAAAAGGTAAATAAGTGTATAGCTTCTATCGTTGCTTTCTCTTGAAAAGTATGAAAATAAAAGAAGTTCAAGAGCAACATCAAAGATCAAAAGATACTTTGAAAACTTACTTTCTGGCCATTTAAAGATAACGAAAGCAGGTATAACCAGCAAAATTAATCCGCTGATCAAATATTGAGCTACTTCCTTTTTATTTTCAATCTTTTGAACTAGATTATCTATTAAAAAAGTTGTCGCTCCAAATATTAAGATAATCAATGCTATAAGAAGGAGAATCTTATTAAATCTAGCTTCAAATTTTGTCATCGAATATACCATAAATGACCCCTTATATACATAAATATCGGTATTTTTTATATAAATTATATCAATCATATTATCTTTAAAATAATTAAAGTCCATAAAAAAAGGATCACAAAAAATTGTGATCCTTTTTAAAGATAAAATAGATTATATACATTCATTTAAGAATGTAAAAAAATTGCAACAAAACTTAAAAAAAAGTATATTACATCTGATAACCAGCCTCTACTCTTGTTGCTGGAACGGTAATAGTACCATTATTGATATCTTCAATAGCTTTAGCTATAGCATCTTTGATCTCCTGAGGGATCTTGTCGTTAAAATTATGAAAATCAGAAATACCAACTCCACCTTCTTTCAAACCGTATGTAACATTAGTTCCACCCTGGAAGGTTCCATCAAGAACTGATTTTACAACAAGGAAGGTTGCTTCAGTTAGTTTCTTCTCAGCAGATGTAATAATGACATCTGGATTTAAATAGTTTTGATCAACATCGACACCAAACGCATATTTGCCTTTTTCTTTTGCAGCATCAAAGACACCATTGCCTGTTAAACCTGCAATATGAAAAACGATATCACAGCCTTTTTCATAAAGTGCAAGAGCAGCTTCCTTACCCTTTGCTGGATCATTAAAAACATTTGTAACTATTGTAATGACTTCACATGCAGGATTTACTGCTTTAACACCGGCATAAAAACCAGCCTGATATCTTTCAACTGGTGGAATATCCATACCAAGAACAATACCAACCTTGTTATCTTTATTCAAACCAGGTAAAGCATCGGAATATTTTGATGTGAGAAGACCAGCAACTATACCAGCAAGATAACCAGCTTCCTGTTCTTTGAAGAGAATACCAAGAACATTTGAAGGAGCAGTAGCAGGATCAACACCAATATCAACTCCAGCATAATATGTGTTAGGATTGTTCTTAGCAGCTTCCATCATAGCATCTTGCATTAAAAAACCTACAGCAAAAACTATTTTTGCATTTTCTTTAGCAAAATTTGAGAGGTTTGGGACATAATCAGTTGCCTGTTTTGATTCTACAACTTTAACTTCTACACCAAATTGTTCTTTAGCTTTCAAAAGACCATTGTAAGAACCATCATTGAAAGATTTATCACCAAGACCACCAACATCGGTTGCCATAGCAACAATAATTTTGGATTGAGCACTCTTTTTCTGGCAAGAAAAAGTAAAGCAAAAACCGATAATTAAAAGGGAAACAAGAAGAGCAACAATAACTTTTCGTTTCATTTTAAATCCTCCTTTCGCATTGAAATTAATATAATATAAAAACATTTTTTTGCAATAATAAATTAAATTATTATATATTTATACATATAAAAATACAAAATATCTTGCTTTTGCATTGTTACCATAGTAAACTAGTTTGATTTTTCTATCATAAAATCCACTCCAAGAGCCTTAGGAGGTCTTGATTTTCTAACAAAACCAGCAACAAGAATAATGGTCAAAATATACGGAAACATGGTGAAAACTTCCGATGGAAGTGAAATTATTTTGCTGGCCTGCAATTTAAATTGAAGTGAATCAGCAAAACCAAAAAGTAATGAAGATAGAAAAGCTCCAATCGGAGTCCATCCTCCCGAAATGTTTGCTGCAATGGCTATAAAGCCTCTTCCATTTGTCATCCCTTCAGTAAAAGATGTGCCATTTTCTATAGCAAGGTAGCTTCCTGCAAGTCCGCATAAAAAACCTGACATAATAACAGCAATGTATCTCATCTTTGCAACTGAAATACCCAGTGTTTCGAGGGCAAGAGGATGCTCTCCAGCTGCTTTGATATGAAGACCAAGCTTTGTCTTATTCATCATTATGGTTATTACTATAACCAATATAAAAGTGATGTAAATTATAGGAGTTTGGTTGAAAAAAAGAGGTCCAAGTATAGGAATTTTTGAAAGTACAGGGATGGCATATTTATACTGCTGCAGTGAAGTTTTTATAAGGTCAGTAGTCCCTGGATGACCAATAATCAAAATCATAAGATACCTTGTTAATCCCAACGCTATTATATTTAACACTGCACCTGAGACCACATGATCCAGATGCAAAGATACTGAAGCAACTGCATGAATAAGTGAAAATAGCATGGCAAAGGTAACCCCTGCAATAAGACCTAGCCAGGGATTATTTGTAGCCAGAGTAAATATAGTTGAGAAAAAAGCCCCAACTATCATAACTCCTTCCATGGCTATATTTACTATACCAGATCTTTCACATATGGTTGCCCCAATGCTTGCAAGTATTATAGGAATACTAAGTCTTATTGTACCGGTTAAAAGATCAATATTGAAAAGAGCTAAAAATTCTTTCATTTATCTTTTTCCTCAAAAAATAATTTAGTTAGCATTGTTAAAAAATAAAGTTTATATTTAAGACAAATATATGTTAAAAAAATTAAAAAATAAAAAAAACTTATATCACCTGCATAAAAATTATAATTTAAACAAAATTTATTTCAACAGAAATTACTTTTTTATTTTAATTTTAAAAAAATAATATACAATATCTAAGGGGTAAAAAAGAAAAACAGATTTTTTAGCTCATTATCACTTTAAATATAAGTGAATAATCAAATTATCTCTTTAAAAAATATTAAATGTTAAAATGATGACTAATTTGGAGGAAATATGAGTACTATTGAAAAGATTACTGCAAGAGAAATCCTTGATTCACGAGGTAATCCTACCATCGAAGTTGATGTTCTCCTTGAGTGTGGTATAATGGGAAGAGCAGCAGTCCCTTCTGGTGCTTCAACTGGTGAGTTTGAGGCAGTAGAACTTCGAGATCATGATAAAAAAAGATATAATGGTAATGGTGTTTTAAATGCAGTAAAAAATGTTAATGCTATTATTGCTCCAGAACTACACGGTTACAATGTTCTTGATCAACTTAGTATAGATGAAAAAATGCTCAAACTCGATGGTAGTCCAAACAAAAAGAATCTTGGAGCTAATGCAATACTTGGAGTTTCAATAGCCTGTGCAAAAGCTGCAGCAAGTTATCTTGATATCCCTTTATATAATTATCTTGGTGGACCTAATGCAAAAGTTCTACCTGTTCCCTTGATGAATTTTTTGAATGGTGGTAAACATGTTGATAATAACTTCGATTTCCAGGAGTTCATGATTGCCCCATTAAATGCTAAGTCATTTAAAGAAGCCATAAGAATGGGAACTGAAGTTTTTCATTCACTAAAGAAAGTTCTTAAGGAACAGCATAAGGTTACAAGCGTTGGTGATGAAGGTGGATTTGCACCAGATTTGCCTTCAAATGAAGATGCTTTAAAAGTTATAGTTGAAGCAATAGATAAAGCTGGATACAAACCTGGCGAAGATGTTTTTATTGCCCTTGATTTAGCAGCTTCGTCATTTTTCAAAGATGGCTATTATATTCTGGAAGGAGAAGGTGGCAAAAGACTTAATTCAGATGAGATGATAACCCTTTTAGCCGATTATTGCTCAAGATACCCTATTATATCAATAGAAGATGGTCTTGATGAAAATGACTGGAGTGGTTTTACTAAGCTGACAGAAAAACTAGGCAACAAAATACAAATAGTTGGTGACGATCTCTTTGTTACAAATGTTGAAAAGATAAGAAAAGGCATAGAACTTAAAGCCGCAAATTCAGTATTAATAAAACTTAATCAGATTGGCTCATTAACAGAAACTCTCGATGCAATAGAACTTGCACACAAATCACACTGGACAGCAGTTGTATCACATAGGTCTGGTGAAACTGCCGATACAACAATCTCACACTTAACTGTTGCTTTGAATACAGGTTTTATTAAAACAGGCTCAGCAAGCAGGATAGACAGAATTGAAAAATACAATGAACTTCTTCGTATAGAAGAACAACTTGGTAATAGAGCTATTTATCATGGTAAAGCAGGATTTTTTAATCTCAAATAATTTTAAGTCTTGCCACTAAATATGCTAATATGAAACCAGCAAAAAGTTTAAAATTAATTATTTAAATCAGCTTTTTTCTTTATATGCTTTAGTTATGAGAGCAAGTAGAAGAGATTATTTTAACATTTTGCCATATACAAACAGCTATTTTTAGAATATTTATCCGTTAAAATGATTTTAATAATTTATCTATATGGTGATGATGCTAAGAATAACTTTTCATTAAAAACAAAAAATATGATATCAAGTAATTAAATAGAGCAAAATACTATAGATCAACCTGTAACAGTAATAAATTCATTTCCATCAGCATCATACATATGAACCTCTTCATCATTGACTAGTATAAATAATCCATCGTGAATATTAAAACCACTTTCTCGGGCTTGATTAAAAAAATCGTCTATTTGCATCTGCCTGTTGTCTATGTTTATAGGTAAATGTTTTGCTATTTTGATAATACTGATAGGCAATTGAATATTAACTTTTTTTATACCATTTTCATAAACATGGATAAGCAATTTACCTTTCACATTAGGGATATCATTCTTTTTTTTGTGTTCTGTAGAGTCAGTAGAATTTATATTAATCTTGCTTTCTTTATCTTCTATCTTAGCCTGTTCTTTTATCACTGAATTCTCAAGTATCCAGATCATTTTATCGGCATCCTCAGCAGAAATCTTGCCTTCTTCAACCATCTTTAAAATCTTTTGTTTCTCTTCTTCAAGTTCAATAAAAATAGAATTATCCATTTTCTTCCTCCATATTCATTTTTCTAAAAAGATACTCTTCATAGATTTCATCTATCTCTTCCTCACTAAACCCATAGCTTTTTAACAGCTCGGTTGCATCTTTTTCTTCTATTTTTTTAGATAACATGAGTTGCAAAAATTTCTCTTTATCTTCTTTTTTTATTGAATTTTCAAATTTTGATTTTATTACTTCATCATTTTCAGGAATAATTACATTCAAAGGTTCTGCAAATTTTCCATCAATATCAATATCACCTGATAGTGTAGAAATATTTATAAGTGGCAAACTGCTATCCTGCGAAAATTTTACACCGTTAACATCAATATCACCAGATAATGTTTTTAGTTTGCCTTGAACCTCCATCTTTGGGCATCGAATATTTACATCACCAGATTTTAAGTCAGCAATTATTTTATTAAAAGATAGCAATTCCATAGAGACATCACCCGAGATGGATTGAATCTCAATCTCTTTAAGGTTAGTTTGATCAATATCTATATCAGAAGAGATAACTTTAAATTTTACTTTGCTAAATGAACAGTTTTCAATGCTGATATCTGATGAGGTCGAAGATAAAAGTAAAGTTGAGCAGATAACTTTTCTCAGTTCAAAATCACCAGATGTGAGTTTAATATCCAATGAAGGAGTCACCTTAGTATTATCTGGTCGACTCTCTTTATTTATATCTCTATGAATAGAAAGATCACCAGAAGCTATCGATATTGATATTGAAAGACTATAAGGAAGATAAATTGTAAAATCTTTTGTTGAGTTAAAAAAATTAAAACTAGAAAAGCCCCTCCTCTTTTGTTTAATTTCGATTGATCTTTCTGAAGTTATTATCTCATAATCTTCATCTTCAATAGCATTTGTATCTATGACTATTTGATTTTGATCTGTTTGGATAATATTAACATCACTAGAGAACATTTGAAGAGAAAATGAGTTTATGGAAGTTGCATCATATTTTTTATTTATCATTTTTATCCCCTTTCACAGAGTTTATAATATATGAAATTTATTTAAAACTTAAAATATCAATATTCTATGTCTTTAAGCATCTTAATGGCTTCTTCAGAAGTAATCTCACCTCTTTCCAGTCTTGCTAATACATCTTTTCTCTTAACCTGATAATCATCTTTCTGTTCTATCGTATATCCAAGAGCCTCTATGACTTCATCAAGTTTGTTCCTGACGGTTGGATAAGATATACCAAGCTCTTTTTCTACTTCCTTAATATTTCCTCTATTGCGAATAAAGGTTTTAACGAATAAGAGTTGCTCAGAAGTAAGTTTAAAAAAGCTATCGAGTTCAAACTGACTATTAATACTAAGATCACACTTATCACAGTGTAATGAAGTGACAGTAAGTGGTTCCCCACATATCGGGCATCTGCCTATCATCTTTTTCATAAAGTCTCCTTAATTAAAATTAATTTATCCTTCTAAAATTTTATAAATCTATAAAATTTTATCTACAATTAATATATAACACATTATAATTTAAAAGTCAATAATATTTATTATAAATTAAAGATAATTTACTTAGTTATCTTTAATATTTACTTTTTCTATAATTATATACATTTTATTTATTTTATTATAATTATTATTTAGTTTAGTTTTAAATTTGATTTTAATTTTAATTATCTTCTTCAGATACTCTTAAATCTCTATTAAATGCCTCTATTATCCATTGTTTAACAAGGCTAAAATTATATTGTAATGAATTTAGATAGAATATTCATGCAATATTTTTTTAGTTCTCCACTGTTTATAAAATTCAAAAATTGTTGGTCCAGAGTCTAAAATCCGGGGAAAAAGTTAAATTTTTTTTCTCAAATTTGCCTATACTTAGTTACGAAGAGCCTATTTTAAATTAGACATTTTTTTTCTATTAGCATTTGCCCTTCAGATTTTTGTTCATTTTGGATGCATAGACCAATACAATCACGAGAAATAATCTTGAAAATATTTGATTTTCAAATTCAGGAATCTCTTTAACAAAAACAATGATCTTTTCTATTGAAAATTATGAAATTATAATCTAAAAATTATTACATACCTTAAAAAGATATGTTTGAATATCAATTTTATGAACTGGCAACAAAAAATAGCCTAAAAAACATTAAACATGTTTAAAAATAATCCTGTAAAATGACAAATATTTATTTAACTTTTTTACGTACTTCTAACTTTAAACTTTAGACTACGATATCAATTTTAAAGTATTTTAAACTATTGACTGATTTTTGTATCAGTTATTATATATGAAAAATCATATATTTCGTGAAACTTGAACTTTTCAATTAAAATATTACTCAGCTTCGCAGAAAATTTAAAAAAATATTGATAAAGAAGAGGCACGTACGTGTACAAAATAATAGCAGCAAAAATACCACCGATAACATCGACAAAATAATGGGCATAAAGATAAACTGTAGAGAGCATCAAAGTTATGGTTAATGGGAAAATAACTGGCATAAGGTATTTATTTTGGTTCCTGTTCAAAAAGAGTGCCACTAACGATATTGCGACGTGTGAAGAAGGGAATGCAGCACCTCCCAGATTAGTGGTGTTAAATATCTTTTTCATGAGATTGGTAAAGAAAAATCCCTGGAAGTTTGAATACCATACATCATGCAAAGAATCGATATAAAATTTTGGACCTTTAACCGGAAAAAAAGTGTACCAGATGTATAAAATACCAAAACTTGCCGTCGTGATAAAAAAACAGTAAACAGCTGTACTTTTCTTATTTCTCAAAAATAATATCCACCATCCAGCTGTTATCAATAGATAATATACAAAATAAGAGAAAAAAAATAGTTCATTAATATAATGATTATTAATAAATGTTTTACTAAATTCTTCTGCAGGTTGATAGTGAAAAATCAAATAATCAAGATCAGCAAATAGTTTATCAAACGATCTATTGTTATAGAAAAGCTGTGAAAGATTTATACACTCTGGAAAATATATTGCATAAAATGCCTGCCCATAAAACAATCGTAAAAATTGAACAATTTTATTTTTGCAGGGATTTGCAAGCTTAATCAAATAAAATACCAGGATATTGACAAGCAGAAAAAAAAGTCCCATACAAAGCTGCCTATCAATAATAATACCCAAAATACTTATTTTTAGCTTCCCAACATTCAGAAAGCTGAAGATGCTAAAAATAATATTTAACATCACTATTAATACATCGGTTGGATAAATAGCTAGCTTCTTTTTTCCGTTATCAAATAAATTGTCCATTTTAACTCCATTTAGCAAAGTTAAAAATAAGTGTAATCAAATTTTTGCATTCAAATAATTTTATTTCTAAACTAAAATCAAGTCAATTATAAAAGATGCATGAGCTTATACCAATCTAGAATATCCTTAAAGGACGATCTTCTTTCAATTTTATCTATATTTAAAAATATCTTTGTTTTCTTGTTGGACATAAGCCAGAAATTATTTAAAAATTCGTTAACTTTTTCGACACTTATTATATTTTTATCTTTTTTTAGCTTTGAAATAAATGTATTTATTGAAGTAATAACTACAAGTAATAATTTTGGAATAGATAATATTATATTTTTCTTTTTTATATTACCTTCACTTTGAATCAACTTCATAAATGAAACGGAATCAATAGGATCATCGTAACATAGATTTAATGTTCTTCCTTTTATATTATCATCATAAGATTTTTTAATAACAAGATCTAAAAGATATGCAGCATCGAATGCTAATAGATATGATATGATAAAAGTACCCCATCCAGCTTTTAAGAGTATTCCCTTTGAAGCCAGCCTAAAAACTATGAGTGCATCCTTATCATATTTTCCAAATAATGATGGCAACCGTATTATATAATAAGGAACATCAAGACCTTTGATAAAATCTTCTGCTGCTTTTTTAGTTTTTCCATAAGATGTGACTGGTTTTCCTTCTGCATCTTCATCTAAAAAATTATCAATACTATTCGCTGGTCCCAATGCAGATTGTGAAGAGATAAAAATAAATCTTTGAAGCGGTATTTCCTTTTCGATAATTGTTTCTATAAGATTTTTAGTTGTATCAAAATTTCCAATTTTAAATTCATCATAACTATTTCCTAGTTTACATCCAGCAGCATGTATCAGTATATCTATATCCTTTATACTTTCATATATGCTATCTTTATCGTTATAGTCAATCTGACGGCTTTCTATCATAAACTTATCAAAAATATTTTTTTTACCAGTTTCATAATTTTGATTTGACTTACGGGTCAAGCATATAAGCCTGTATTGCTCGTACAATCTGTTTTCGACATAAAAATCATAAAAATTATGACCTAGCATTCCTGTTAAGCCCGTAAATCCTATATTTTTCATAATAAACTTCTCCAGATTGTTTAAATATCTCGAAAAAATTGAATCATTTATAGCATTAGTCTTCAAATAAACAATTAGAAAATAACATTCAATTTTCTCAACATTATCATTAAAAATTATTTTATACTATAATCTAAAGCCCCGGAAAAATATTTAATTAATAAAGTTTAAAATCATTGTAAAGCTTAATCCTAAATCTTGAATTTTTATAATTAATAAATTTTTTTGTGTATAAAGGTGCATTTTTACATTTTTGAAAAAATTAACATAAAACAAGATCTAAAATTCCTTCAAGTATATTTCATTGTCTTTTAAAAAATTTTTAAACCTTTCTGGCAAATCTATAGAAAACTCAATAGATTTATTCAAATTTGGATGGATAAATTCAATTTTTCTCGAAAGCAAAAGCATTCCATACTTTTCATAAATTCTATTCCAATCTCTTCCATAAATAGGGTCACCAGCTACCGGGTACCCTCTACTTGAAAATTGGACTCTTATTTGATGAGTTCTTCCAGTTTGCAAATCTATATCGACAACTGAATAATTACCACCAGTAGAAATTGCTTTATATGAAAGTATTGCCTCCCTGCCTTCTTTTCCAGTCTTATATCTAAACCTATCCAGAGGATTTCTCTGCAATCTGTCAACAAAAGTTGCATATTCCGGTAAAATTTTACCATTTAAAATAGCTAGATACTTTTTTTTCACCAATCTATTTGCAAATTGTAAACGTAAATTTGCCTGAGTTTTTTCATCTTTAGCAAAGATCAATAATCCTTCAGTATCCTTATCAAGTCTATGAACCATTCCACAATCACCCAGAGGAATCAAGCCTTCCTTCAAAAAATGATATTTTACATAATTCAGTATAGTGTTCTCGGGATGACCTGAAGCAGGATGAACCGTTATACCAGCTGGTTTATTTAATACCAATATCGCTTTATCCTCATATAATATATTGAGATCGTAGTATTGAGGGATAATTTCATTATATTCTTGTAATGGTTCCAAATAAATCTCAACAACATCATAAGGATAAACTATCCTGGAAAGTTTATCTTCTTTACCATTTATAAATATTTTTTTAGTATATTTAGATATTCTACTTCTTGTATATCCGCTTTTTGATGATAGGAATTTATCAACTCTTTCAGGTGATTGATCTTGAGGGACAACGATCTTGAAAGATTGCTGAAAATTCTCTTCAAAAAAATCTTCTTCATCGTGAATTTGCATAAAATTAAGCCGTGTTTTAAAGGTTAATTTTTATTAATAATAGTTCCCAAATCTAAAATGAATTGGTCAAAAGTGTCTGAAAAGTTTTTTTATACAGGTACAAAAAATGTGCTTGTAAAAATCTAAAGTCTCACAATATAATTTTATCTTGCAATTCAAAATCAAACAAAAAACATTTATAAATTCTGGCTTGAAGTTAATGAAAATTCAAAATAGATTACTAAATCTATCGTTTTTAGCTAAAATTCTATATTTTCTTATTTTGTTCATCTTCTGATTTTAAAGATTCCTCACTATTTTTCAAAAGATTTTCTTCCTTTTCGTGAAATGATCCTTCATATCCATTAATATTACCTAAACTTTGTTCATCTTTTGCAAAATTTTCATCTTCACCCGCAAATAATCTATCAGAATCAATATCATCTTTCACTGTCTGCTGAGAATATTCTCTATCAATGATTTTCTCTTCCCCTGCCTTGAGTTTTTTATTCTCTTTTGGTTCAATTATGAAGTAATATATAAGAAGCATTATTATACCAACAGATACAAAAAAATCTGCAAGATTAAAAATTGGAAGAGAACTAAAATAGTATCTTCCCCAATGGGCAGCTGGAAGAGTAAATTCTATAAAATCTACTACTTTTCCTTTTATTAATCTATCTATAAAATTTCCCCACGCTCCGCCTATAAGTATTGAAAAAGTTATAAGAAGATATTTTGATGTTTTTTCATTTAGAACAATATAAATAAAATAAGCAAGCAAGATAATAAGTGCAATTATTGTTATTATAACAACTGGATTGAACATAGAACCATCATTCAAGTTAGAACCCAGACCCAAAAGAAAACCATAGTTTGTGATATGTCTAAAATTTAAAAATCCGGGAATGATCCTTATAGTTCCATAAATAGGAATTTTAACAGAAACAATGTACTTTGTTAATTGATCTAAAGCCACAGTTACAAGAATTATGAGAAGTACAAGCAATATTCGATTTAACTTATTCTTATTCATTTTAACCTCATTTATTTTACGTAAACCTGATTAATTAAGCTTATTACCGATCTTTGCAAAATATCTTTGTTATTCTTTCTTCATATATTTATATTTATATCCAGATAACAATAATATTATTTAAAAAAAGTCATAACTCTATTTTTTTAGACTAAAATAAATCCACCAAATACTTAACTGGAATGGCAGTAAATTTCATTAAATAGATGAAGTTTTGCAAAATAAGGCTGATGGATAAAAGTCAAATAAACTTGTAACTAAAATAGATATTTTTGTAAAAAAAATATTTTCAAAACATGCTATTTAGATAGTTTAAAATATATCGTCTATAACAATATTAATAGATATAGCCACTATAGAAATCGAGATATACCTTTTTTCTATATCAGTAAAATTTGAGCTAAATTCACCATATTCAAAAAAATGAGCTATTTTCACAATGTTAGATATATATAAATATAATAAAGGAATGGCTAAAAAGAAAATATTTTCTGCTCGAGAAAAAAAACTTTCATCCTCTCTTTCATCATTCAAAGTATTTAAAGAGAAACTTGAAAAGTCGAAAAATATAAAACTCTGTAAAATCTCAAAAGTTTGAAAAGATTTTGAAAGATCAATAAAAGAATCTAAAGAAAAATTATCATTAGCTAAATCGAGAAAGAGAAAATTTGAAATATTAAATATACTACATAATAAAATAACATTCATATCTATTCCACATTATAATAAATATATTCAAACAATTTATATTTTTAGCTTCCACAAAATTAAAATTTTATCCAATAATTCTAAATAAAATAAAACAACCAGATCTAGTTGCAGAATTTCTGCTTTATTTTCTTTTAAATCAACGAATTAAAAAACATCAAATTATTCATAATATTTTCTTAATAATAATCTTAACTTTCGATAAACCTGAGGATCTATACCTTCTTTTTTTGTATTAATAGCATACATAAGAGAATTAGAGCATTCACATTTCTCTTCAAAGTCCTCTGGCATATTTGAAAATATAGCATAAAGAATTTTATGGATTGCTTCATTATTTTTTGCCATAGTTTGTAATACCATCTGGACATTGACATCTTCTTCACCTTCCTTCCAGCAATCATAATCTGTAACCGTTGCAATAATAGTATAACAGATCTCAGCTTCTCTATATAGTTTTGCCTCGGGTAAAGCTGTCATCCCTATGACTCCAGCTTTTAATGAGCGATAAAACTCTGATTCTGCTCTTGTCGAAAAAGCAGGACCTTCCATACAGATATAGGTTTCATCTGTATGAACAGTGTAACCAAGCTGATTTATTATCTTTGTAACAAACTTTGAAAGAGATGGACAGATCGGCTTACCAAATGGGACATGTCCCACTAAGCCATCCTCAAAAAAAGTACTATCACGGGATTTTGTTCTATCAAAAATTTGTGAAGGTATGACAAGATCTGTTGGCTTGATTTCTTCTTTTAGCGAACCAACAGCGGAGATAGCTATGACTTTTTCAACGCCTATATATTTTAAACCCCATACATTAGCCTTTTGAGGGATAGTACCTGGCATTATGGTATGATTTTTACCGTGCCTTGGAAGAAAAGCTATCTTATGCCTTGTACCTTTGAAGTAGCCCACAGTTACCTCATCTGACATTTGACCGAAAGGAGTAGGAATATCTATTTTTTTTTCTATTACAAGATCTGAGAGTTCGAGTAAACCTGAACCACCAATTATTGCGTATTTGATTT
>JAAYUW010000047.1 GCA_012517545.1 Exilispira sp. | reverse complement strand
ATCATATAAAGAATAATAAGAAGTATCTGGATATCTTAGCCAAGCAGGTATTTTTGGTTCATATTCATGCTCTTCAGTATTTTCATCAGAATCATTTGATGTATTACCACTTGAAGTTCCACCTGAGGAGGGTTTAATATTTGTTTGATTATTTCCTTCTTGATCCATAATATATTTTTCACAACTTTTGCTGGATCTATCACCATGAGATGGTATATCTGGATCATGTAATGGTATATTTGGTTCATATTCAGAGTCATTACCAGATCCACCTGTTTCTGAATTTCCAGAACTTTTATATGTTACAGTAACTCCTATATAACAATATTTTTCAACAAATAAGTCATTGATAACCTTTTGCAGCATTGCATTGAAAGTCTGGGAATTATTATCGCCAAGCTTAAAATAATTTTCCATAAATGTCATTAGATCATTTATTTTTGTTTCCTGCTCACCAGAAATATTTTTCTCAATTAATAATGAAGAAACTATTTTATTTTTAATAGAAGATAATATGGCAAGTTTAGATTTTTCATACTGCTCTTTATCTACCGCCATCTTTTCAGCTATCATCGATAGAAGTTGTATTGCTGTTTGCTGATCTGTTATTTTATTTGAGATATCATCTATAGTTTTTGTGATATCCCATTTTTGAGCATTTTTATCCTGAAAAACCTGCAAAGCAATATCATAAATAGCTGCTTGTTCATTATATTTTTGTGTATATTCAGCCAACTGGCAGCGATACATATCTATTGCCTTTGACATATCTTTGCCATCAGCATATATATTTACGCAGAAAAAGTACACTTCCTTTGCCTTAAGGTAGTTAAGATAAGCCATATCTGCAGCAGAAACAAGATTATTTACATTATCAACCTGAAGGTTATAATTATCTTTTGAAGTCTTAACTTCAACCTCTTTACTTTTTATTTTACTTTCTATTTCTGTAATTTGATCATTTAATATTTTCTCATCGTTTTTTAATGTATTCGTATTACTATTCTTAAGTTCATTTTTTGCTTTTATCATCTTTTCTATCATTGACACAAGCTGGCCAGATGAAAACTGATGAAAAGAGATATCACTATATGAAGAAAGTATACTGCCCCCCGCTGTCTGTTCTATGGAAATATTATCCAATGCATTACCAAGACTATTTAATTCATCCAATGAATTTACAGTCGAAATCTGATTGTAAATAGACAAAAGTTTATCGTAATTTGAATCACCACTTAAATTTTCTTGATTTTCATTTGCTATTATTGTATAACCTGATATGTCTTCCAGAGCGATTAGAAGCTGGATAAGTTTGTTCTGAGTATCAATAAATGAATTTACAGCATGAGATGTACTACAAAAAATGGTTGCTGATTTAATAATAATATTATTAGTGCTATCACTTATCTCATACTTTTTATTTCCTTCAAGCCATAATTTTGTTGAATTTATAATATCATCTTCGCTAATATTTATATAAGATAGCATTGCTTTCAATTCATCATAAGTTATTTTTTCATCTCTAAATTGTTGAACTGCATTATTATAACTTACATTCTCACCATTCATATAAGACAGATAGGTCGTAAATGCCTGTTTTGCATCTGAACCTGTATTGCAATCATTAACTGATTTTTCAATTATTGATTTTATGCTGGCTTTTTCTCTATATATTGACAGATTTGCTGCAACACAGCTCATCGTATTTACCAGATTTTGTAAAGCATAACTCCCTTTATCATCAATAATAAAAGATCTATAAAATTGATTTACATAAGCAGCGTTATTTTGTGTTAAAGCTCCCTGATTGAATAAAAATCCTGCAAAATCTTTTTCTATTACACATATTCCGTTTAATATTTCTACAGTTTCACTCTCAGAATAAGATCCTGCTACAAGTTTAGAACCAAATATGATCCTGTATCTCATAATAGTTTCATCTATATATCTTTGAACAATATCATTGCTTATAAGATTATCTTCAGGATTATCAGGGTTATAAACAAAATCACCTAATATTTCTATCCATCCATCAAAACTACCCTTTGAACTATAAATAGATCCAGCGTTATTTTCATAACTTTCAATTTTTTCTTTTATGTAATCTTCCATCTGGGTTTTAAGTTTTTGACCATCTTCTGTAATCATAATAATATCTTGCATACAATAACTAACACAAAAGGATTTTACCGACTCTATATCTTCTGTAAACAAGGTTTGTAAAGAGTTTTTAATTGCTTCATTGTTAAATATATTATTATATTCGATTTTTATCGCATTTAAAGTATTTTTGAGTTCTGTTCTATCCTCAAAATTATTAGAATATATCCTGGTAATTTTACTGGATATTTCCACATTGTAAGAACCAAACATCGATAAAAATTGTACAAGAGCAATTTTAGCCTTTTCAGGTTGATTTATAGCTAGATTTTTAAAATAGCTGCTATCAAGTATAGTTATAAGTTTACCGATAACCGGTGTGGCAGAATATGATTGAACTGCTTTTTCAAAATTAATTGCATTTTCAATTTCAGCAAAAGATATATTTAAAACATCAGAATTTATAGCATTATTTTGCTTCATCTCATTGATAAAACTATTGAGTGTGTTTTCAAGTAAAGATTTCTCTTCAGAACTTTTTATCTTTATCTTCTCATTATACCACATTTGCAAGGATATTTTACCAGCTATAGTATAGTCATTTATGCATCCAATTATTTCAGTAATCTGCTTGATAGCGGCAGTTATTTCAGCAGATTCACTATTTGCAAATATTCCATCTATAATTTTATTAACAGTATCTGAACATTTTTGCTTTAAACTTTTTGCTTCATCGTTAGTTAAACTAAAACTTGTCT
>JAAYUW010000046.1 GCA_012517545.1 Exilispira sp. | reverse complement strand
TCGATGGATTATTTAATTTTGACACGATGCCAGACTTTCTTTCTTCAATATTTTTATTGGATTGTGGCGCTGCTTTTTCCTTTTCATAAGAAGGTTTAACAAGCCTTTTCTCTAATTCAAGCCTGGAAGCTGTCTTTTTGAAGTCATCTATTCGTTTCTGGTCTTCTTTTTGTTTGTTTTTTATGGCATCAGCCTGTGTTTTATTTGAATAATGAGTTTGTGAGGACTTTTTCTCTTGTTTGCCTGTAGTCAATGAATTTTTTTTGTCTGAATTTTGTTTTCTAAACTTTTGACCTGTTTTATCTATTAAAGCATCAAGAGAATCAGTAGTCGAATCGAGGGGTTTTACATCTTTTCTTTTGAAAATTATTCCATTTTTATTCTGTTTATCAAAGAGACTGAAATCTACTTTCCCTCCAGCTTTCTGAAACTTTTCAAGCATCTTTTTTCTGGCTTGTTCATCCAGGTCATCAACACCAATCTTTTTTCGTAAATTATTAAAATTATCATAATCAGGACTCATAAATGTCCTTTAATTTAATTATGTTTTAACTTTATTATAGTACTCTGTAAAAAAAATAAAAATTAATTTAAGGAAATATTGTTCAAAGTATCACCAAATTTATTATAGATTATTCTGGAAATTTGTTCCACAACCTCTTCTATTGTAAGACATGTTGTGTCGATTTCAATAGCATCTTGTGCCTTAACGAGAGGGTTTTCTACTCTTTTCGAATCATATTCATCTCTCTTTTCCAGATCGGATTGAACAGTTTGTAAATCTGTTATTTTACCCTCCTGAATCCATCTTCTTAAAGCTCTTTGTTCACTTTGTGCGGTTAGAAAAATCTTTAGTTTTGCATCCGGAAAGACGTTTGTTCCTATATCTCTTCCTTCCAGTATAGCATTTGTTTTTGCTGCCATTTCTCTTTGTTTTTGCACGAGGAATTTTCTAACAATTGGAATGGAAGATACAAAGGAAACTTCCTTTGTGACTTCTGGACTTCTGATTTTTTGACTTACATCTTCTTTGTTCAGGTATACAAAATCTTCTTTAAGCTCTATATCTATGGAAGGCAAAATGTATTGAAGTTCAATTTTGCCTTCTTTTAATGGAAGTAGAAGATTTTGTTCAATGAGAAATAAAGTGATAGCCCGGTACATTGAACCGGTATTAATATATGTAAAATTAAATTTTTTAGCAATTTCCTTTGCTATCGTGCTTTTACCTGATCCAGAAGGACCATCTATAGCTATTACAAACAAAACTTTACCCTTCCTCTTTATAGTTATTTTCGGGTTCTATTTTTTTCTGTTTTTCAAGCTTTAATAAAGGCTCTATAAGATACTCAGGAATCTCCTTTTTTTCAGCTGGTTTGAGGTTACCTATCCTTAAAGGACCAACTCTTACACGAATAAGTCTAGAAATAGGTTGTTTAAAAGCTGCGAATACATTTCTAATTTCCCTATTTTTTCCTTCTGTTAAGAAAATTCTAGCCATCGTATCTTTTACAAGAATTATATCGTTAGCCTTATAAAAAACTGAATCTATCATAACTCCTTTCTTAAATGCTTTTATAAGCTGTTGTGAAATAGGCTTATAGGAAAAAACGAGATATTCTTTTTCTATTTGATAAGATGGATGAGTAAGTATATTGATAAGTCTAGTATTATTTGTTATAAGGAGCAATCCTTCAGAATAGTAGTCCAGCCGTCCTGCAATTTTTAAGTTTTGTCTTTCTTTAAAAAACTCTTTCAAGCCTTTTTGATCACCTTGATCGTAAAATGAGGAGAGATAGTTTACAGGTTTATAAAAAACATAGTATTTATTTGTTTTATCAACAAATATTCTTTTCCCATTTACAATGACTGTATCATTTTCTGAAACATCAAAGTAAGGTATGGTGACAATAGAACCATTTACCCTAACTTTACCTTCCTTTATGAAAGTTTCAGATTTTCGGCGTGATATGGAAGAATAATTTGAAATAAATTTTTGTAATCTCACATTTTTTCTCCAAAAAAATTTACTTCACCGAGAAGTTCCTCTGGTTTGGGAAGCTGGTCTAAGGAATTTAGATTAAACAACTGTAAAAATTTTATTGCCGTTCCATATAAACAAGGTTTACCGGGAACATCTTTTTTTCCTTTGACTTCAACAAGTTCAAGTTCAATGAGTCTCTTTAAAGAATATGAAGAATCCACACCTCTTATTGCCTCTATTTCTGTTTTTGTTATCGGTTGCTTAAAAGCAATAATTGAAAGAACTTCTTTTAAAGGTTCAGTAAGTTTTGGTTTATAATCGGTTATTTTATATAGCTTTTTAAAAGAATCCTTTATATCTGGATTAATGATATAGAAAAAAGATTCATTTTGCTGTTCTAAAAGTATCCCTCTATTGGAAAACTGAAGCTCCTTTTTAAGTTCAAGCATAAGTTGTAAACATGTGTCTTCGTCAATCTGGCAGAGTTTTGAACAATATGCAACATCAACAGGTTTTCCCTCATAAAAGATTATGGCTTCAATAAGACGAATGTAAAATTTTTTTTCATCATTACTTAATAATACCATTTTATTACCTATTTAAAGGTGTATTTATGATGTTCTTGAATAAGGCATAATTTTTCTAAAGCTTTAATATATATAATAAAGGAGCGCTTAAATTGTCTATAAAAGCTTTAAAGGCTCTAGCTTGCATGAAATAAAAGAAAAATTTTTAAAATTGCTACTTTTAAGAGGAGTGCCATCAATCAGTAAAACATATATTTTCTTTAAAGTCAAATTTATTTAGCACCTTTGCTATTCACTTCTTTTTCAGGTCAAGTCATAAAAAGAAAAGCAAAAGCAAAAAAATAATAATCTAATTTGTTTATTATTGTTATAAGGATATATGCATTTCTTTTTTTAAAATAACCATGCATCTGCCATAGAACGGGTATGTACATAGTATTCTATACAAATATTGCTAAAATGTTAAAAAAGCATGCATTAACCGGATGTACCTTATTTTTTTTATAATATTTACTTTAAAGATGAACAAAAAGCCCCGGTTCTCTGTATCTTAATATCCGAAAAGTGGTTGTGCTGTGATATGGTAGCAAATTTAGATTTAACAAGCTCTAAAATTGCTAAAAATAGACAGATATAATCACTTCTAGTGGTAAAATCTTTTACTAAAGTTGAGAAAAGAAGAAAATCATTTGTTTTTAAGGTATTTAGCAAGTAATTATACTTCTCTTCGACAGTTGTTGAAGTTCTTGAGATAATGATTTCAGATTGTTTTGGTATATTTTTTATAAGGGATTCAAAATGATTTAAAAGTTCGACTATCGAGATAGATTCCCACTGCTCATCCTTTGATATTGAAAATTGTTTTTCATTTGAGTATATTGGTATGTTGTTTGATAAATCTTCTTTTTCAATTTTTATGAAAGCTTCTTTTAAAGATTTATATTCAAGAAGCTTTTCAACAAGTGGAAGCCTCGGATCTTCAAAATTTTCATCATCTGAAATAGCAATATTATCTTGATGGGGGATCAGCATTCTCGATTTTATATATAGAAGCTCAGCTGCCATAGATATAAAGTGAGATATCTGTTCCATCGGGAAATCTTTTATATTTTCAAGGTAAGCAAAATACTGATCTGCGATAAGAACAATAGGAATATCTGTTATCTGTATTTTATTAACTTTGATAAGAAAAAGAAGGAGATCAAGAGGTCCTTGAAAAATATTGTCCATTTTAAATGTAAATTCACTCATTGAAAAAAATCAAAAACTATTTTTCATATTGTCAATATCTAAATTTTAAATATTTAAACAAAAATTAAAGGCTTTTAGGTTGTATCATTGAAAATTGTTTTTTTTATCTTTCTATTGCTTGATAAAAGGATTGAAGTTCTTGTTGAAATATATGTACTTTTTCGATAAATTTTTGAATATCTTCTTTAAAAGAAATTTGCTCATAAATTTGTTCATTCTCATTTTTATTTTCTTCAATTTCCAATTCCAGCTTTTCAGCTTCTTTACCCAGATATATTGATCCTGCAGTATATAGTGTTCCCTTGAGCGTGTGAAGATGAAAGTTAAAGGATTTATAATCTCTTTTCTCCAGAGAGTCAAATATTTCATCTAACAAAAATGGTATTTGTGTAATGGTATTTTTCAGAACATTTTTGATTATAGGTATATTTTTATCTGTTATTGATAATAGTTGATCTTTATTGAGATATAAGAATTGAGGCAAATCATTGAAATTATAACTAATAATGTTCTCTTCTGCTTTTTTTTCTTCTAGATTTGTTATCCTCGATTTTTTTCTAATTTGTATGCTATTTTTATTCCTTATTTTTTCATAATTTTTCGCATTGTTTTTTATTTTTGATTCATCTTTACTTTTTCTATAAGTTTGTACCTTATTTTTTATCTTTGTTTCAATTTTGCTATTTTTTTCTATATTGTTTTTATCATCGCCTGGTTTAATCCTATTAAGGTAATAGTCTATTTTTGCAAAAAACTGCTTTTCATCAATGGGTTTTGAGATATAATCATCCATACCAGATTCAAAGCATTGTACTATCTCTTCTTTTTTAGAAAAAGCAGCTATCGATATGATTGGAGTGGTAATCCCCATTTTTCTAATAGCTTTTGCGGTTTGAAGTCCATCCATAATTGGCATGTTAACATCTAGAAATATTAAATCAAAACTCTGTTTAGTTATTGCTTCCATAACCTGTTGGCCATTTTCAAAAAATTCAGCATCATATTTTTGATTTTCCAGAAAATATTTGAGAACTTCTTTTACTATATTGTTATCTTCTGCAACAAGTATATGAAAATTTTTATTGTATTCATATTTTGAAAGCTTTTTTTTTGTTTTAATATTGCTATTATCAATATTTGAGAGTTCAATGCTATTTTCTGGATTTTTTTCTAAGGGAATTTTCAGCAATGTTAATATTAGAAAAGTTAGCTTTTTGTATGTAAATGGTTGTTCTAAATAAATTGTATCATGCACAATAATATTTGATATTATTTTGCCATCGTTTATTTGATCATTTAAAAGAAAGAAATCATCTGAATTTTCAACATTAAAAAAATCGTTGTTCTGATCTTGATTTTTATCAATGTTCGTGTTTTCGTCAAATGAAGTTATTTTTGATTTTAAAAAGACTATCGTATAAATATTTTTATCAATTTTATAGCTATTTTTTTTTATTAATATTATCCACGAAAAAAACTGGCATTGGAGCATCCAAATTTATATTTCTACTTTTTATGTTATGTAGATCTATATAGTCCAGATTTAAGTAATCCAATAAAGAAATTAGCTTTTCGATCAATAATTCATCTTCAATATCAATAAATATAGAGAGATTCTCTTTTCCATGGAGTTGAAGCCTTTCTCGCTGGAAATAGTATAATTCATCTATCTCATTTTTACTTAAAGATTTTATAAAGTTCTTATTTGAATGTATTAAAGTTAAAGGAAGTTTTACATCAAATGTGCTTCCTTCATTTACTATACTTCGAAAGTTAATCTGCCCTCCCATAAGTTCTATAAGTTGTTTTGTTATTGAAAGACCTAAACCACTTCCTCCATATTTGTAAACTATAGAAGCATTGGCTTGAACGAAGGGTTGAAAAATTTTCTCAATTGATGATTCTTCTATACCAATGCCGGTATCTTGAACTCTAAAAAAAAGAGTAATTTTATTTGTTTTTTTTATTTCCAGTGATTTTATCGTGACTGTAACTTTTCCCTTTTCAGTGAATTTGATAGCATTTCCTATGAGATTGATAAGTATCTGTCTGATCTTAACAGGATCCCCACTGAAGATATCTGGTAAAGATGAATCAACAATGAAATGAAGGGAAATATTTTTATTTGCAGCTTGTAAGTAAAAAATCTCAGTTAATAGATCTGTCATATTACGAATAGAAAAAGGGGTGGACGAAATCTCCACTTTCTTTGTTTCTATCTTAGAAAAATCAAGAATGTCATTGATCAATTGCAAAAGCATTTTTGAACTATCAAGGATCATTTTTGAATAATATTTAGGTCTTTCTTCTTTTATATCCATGTTTAGTATAGTCGATAGACCGATTATAGATGATAAAGGGTTTCTTATCTCATGACCAAGTGAAGCCAGCAGGAAGCTTTTTGCTTCATTTGCTTGTTCGGCTTTTATCTTTTCATCTTCAAGCATCGATATGGTTTGCTTCAGTTGTTCGGTAAGTTGTTTTTGTTTAGTAATATCTAATATTGTTCCAATTATTTTTGAAGATTTGCTATTGGTGAAATCAAGAGTCTTTCCTTTGAGAAGAAATATATGCAAAGATTGATCTGTACTCAAAATAGTAAGTTCAACTTCGGAAAAATATTCATTTTCTATCTGATTGTAAAAATGATCAAGTGTTGTTCTTGATTCTTCACCAAAAACATTGTATAACATCTGCCTTGTAAAATTAGATTGAAAAGGTATACCGATTAGATCAAAGAATATTGACGATGCAATGATGTTTTGAGTTTTTAAATCTTCTGTCCAGAAGGCCATATCTTGAGCTTCCTGAGCAAGTTGAAGATTTATAAGTTGTTCTTTCAATAAGTTATCTTTGTTAATATTATCAATCAATGTTGCTATAATATTGGAATATACAAAAAGATTATGAATGGTAGTAGATGATAAATACAATGTTTTTAATATATCATTTTCTTCAAGTATCAACTTTTTAAAACTTTTTATCCTTTTTGATTGAATCCATATTGAAATACCAATAATTTTGCTTTCGAAAAAAATTGGAATAATTAAAACAGGTTTATTTCTAAAAGAAATATTTAATGAAACTGGATTAATTTGTTCACTATTATTAATTTTATTATTATTTTTATTTTGCCTTTTAATATAAGAAGGAGCTTCTATTATTGAATTAATTAACTCTAAATTTATATTTTCATTGTAATATGATTGATTTTTATGAAGTTGATCTACAATATTATCAGGCACTCCTTCTAAAGATATTTTTTTTCTGAAAGTATATTTCTTATAGCAAACTGAATCCTGGTAGTCAACATGAAGATAGAATGCTGAATCTGTGTAAGAATTATTTTCAATAAAATAAATTGCAATTGATTCAAACTGAGCTATTGAGGATATATTTTGAAATGATTCTTTGATGATACTCTTAAAGTTTCCTGTTTTTAATATAATAGAGATAGTTTTTTCAATTTCTTCATTTATCTTTTGATTTATTTGAAGATCGATCTGTTGAAGTTTTAGTTCTGTAAGATCTTTACAGATCCCAAGGATACCAATTAATTCATTTTCTGTTGATATTATAGGTGATTTTACTATTTCGAAATAATTGAATATTTGAGTTTTTTTTGTTGCAGAAGAAAGTGGGTTTAACCATAGATGTGTCGTATTTTTTGTTCTGTTTTTCAATACATACTGATCTGAGGTTACGAAAATACTACTTGAAACTTCCCCAAATACCTCATCATTGCTTTTGCCTATAAGAAAGTCTTTTGATCTTAAAAAATATTTTTCGAATACCGAGTTTACAATAATATATTTTCTGGCATTATTTTTTACAAACACAAGATCTTGCATAGTATTGATAAGATTTAAAAGATAACTCGTTTGAATATCGAGTAATTCTTTTGTTTCTAAAGGTTGAATATAAATTCTTATGAAACAAATATAAATTGGTAGATCAATAAGATGGTCTTCATTTGAAATGATATATTGGCGCAGAAACCTTTTTATAAGGTAAAGATCTTCATTTTTGTAAAATTTATCACTTATGCAATTTATATCTATTTGATACTTTTTTTTGATATAAGGTGTAATATCATCTGGTATTTTATTTATAATAATGGATCTTTTAGAATTTATCGAACTATCCTGTATGGAGTTCTGGAATAGTATTTTATCTTCAAAAAAATCAAATATGGAGATCTTTCTTTTTTGTTGAATCAACTTTTCAAAATAATCTTTATCATAAGAAAAGATATTTATGATGGCCACATTATTTGCTGCCAGAACATCTCCATTGCTATTGATACAGACTATTGAATATGGAGAATCGTTGAAAAATGGATCAAAAAATTTAAATTCACTCATAAAGCACTCTTATTACAACTTCCATATTACTTCAATTGCAGTGAAAGCACTAACAACAAAATAGAATTCTGGAAACGTCAATTATGTGGTTTTGGGAACTTGAATTTCTTATATGCTCTTTACAAGAAGAAATACTCATTAAACGTATAAACCCAATATGTTTTTATCACCGCAATCCATGGCAGAAAGGTAAAGCTTTTTAAAAAATTTAAACTACCTGTATTAGTAACACCTGATAGTTTTATTAAAAGCAAAGAAAATAAAAATAGTTTCGTATTATTTTTATTAAACATAATGCGTCTTAAATCCTGGCTCCCACCTCGTTTAAGTATATAAAAAAGTACTGATAAAATTTTCACTGAACAGTTGTAGCGTTTATTAAATAATTTATTATTTGATACTTTAAACTTTGGCTAATTATAAAATTTTTTCAAAAAAAAGCAAATAACTTTAATCTTGAGATTTGAATAATATGCCTGAAAATTTTAATAATGAATATTGAAAATTGAGCTAATCATGCTATAATTTTATTAATGATAATCCTTTTAAATATGGATTCTTCACTTTTATATACTGAAACAGTAACCGTCGAAAGTCCAGAGTTAGGGAAAAAGTTTTTTAGGGTTTCTCCTCGCGTAGCTTTAAGTATCCTGTATAAATGTCTTTTCCCTGGACTTATGGCTTTTAATTTTCACCTGTTGTATAGTCAGGTTATTTATTCTTGACTTTCGATTTTTGGTTGTTGTACTTTGGTCTCTTGGCTTTTGTATTCTTTGTTTCAGGAGCGTTATAATTATTTTTTTATAAGTTAAATTATTTTAAAATTTACATTTTTGAGGTTAATGTGGAAAGAATAAAAAGTCTTACTCAGCTTGATGGAGTGATTACTCAACTACCAAGAGGAGGGTATCTGGTAAACACCTCTGCTGGATATATACAGTTTGGTTCTCCTCCAGAAACATTGAAGGATACCCTCTTTTTACCTCTCGGTGTTCCAAAAATATTTATTTTGCCTATGGAACACTTTGATCCAAAACAGGGGATGAGCGTGGCTGAGATAGAATTCCCAATATATTTTAATTATTTTCTTAAAAAACAAAAAACAAAAATATACGTTGATCCAGCTCATATTTCAAATATGATCACAGTTCTTAACGAAGCAGTTTTTGGGCCATCAGATATTGATCTTACAGATGAGATTTTTGAAGATGGGAAGTCATATATTCCAGATCTTAAAAAGGAGATGGATTTTTTTAGAGATAATAGAAATATTGATGATATGGTGGAACTTCTACCCATGGCAGATAGTTTCAATATCGATGAGGTTAAAATTATTCGAAATAAAGATGGAAGTTTTACTATTTATGATAAAGGAACTTTTCTTGTTGAAATACCTGCACATCTTTCATTTAAAGCTGTCTATAACCTTGGTGAAACCTTAAAAGAACCTTTTCACCCTCCTGAGTTTGGCATAACCTGTCTCGGTCCATCTCATGGTTTTGATCCTGAACAAAACACATCTGGTTTTATCCTGTGGATAAATAAACTTGGTATAATGATAGATCCTCCTGCCAACTCAACTTTATGGCTTAAGGATTCAAATGTTAACCCAAAGCTTATTGATTCAATTATACTTACTCATTGTCATGCCGATCATGATGCTGGAACTTTTCAAAAGATACTCGAAGAGACAAAGGTTACGATTTATACCACTCCAACCATAATGGCAAGTTTTATAAGAAAATATTCAGCTTTAACAAGGATTCCATCATCTACATTAAAAGAAATGTTTAACTTTTACCCATTAAAGATTAATCAAAAATATGATATTCATGGGGCACTATTTTCATTTTACTATTCTCTTCATTCTATCCCGACTATTGGATTTCATTTTGTATATAGAAATAAGACTTTTATCTATTCATCAGACCACCTTAATGAACCAGCACTTATAACAGATCTTTATAAAAAAGGAGTCTTAAGTGAAAAAAGATACCATGATCTTATGAATTTTCCATGGGATAAGGATATCATATATCATGAAGCCGGGATACCACCTCTTCATACTCCAGTATCTTACCTGAACTCACTTCCTGAAGAGATACAAAGAAAAATTACCGTATATCATATAGCAAAAAAAGATTTCCCGGAGAATACGTTTTTAAAACTTGCCAGGTTTGGCATTGCAGAAACTGTCTATCCAGATATTGAAAAACATGAATATGAAGAGGCATATAGAATTCTTGATGTTTTTAGTAGAATTGATGTCTTTAAAACACTTCCATTTGAAAAAATTAAAGACCTGCTCCTTGTCGTAAAAAAAGTAAATTTCCTAAAGGGAAGTTATATTATAAGAAAAAATACAAAGCCAGATTATTTTTATGTCATTATTTCTGGAAATGTTTCAGTTACTGGCTTAAATGATATTGAAATAAAAGATAAGGTATATACTACTTTTGAATATTTTGGAGAAGCATCAATACTTAACAATGAAACAAGAAAGGCAGATGTTATTGCTCTTACAGATATAGAAGCTTATGCTATAGATAAAGTATCTTTTTTAAGACTTATTTCTGATACTCCAGTTGAAGAAACGATGCAAAAACTGGCAAAGATAAGGAATGAACTCTCCTGGAAGGTAATAAAATCTAACAGTATTTTTAAAGATCTCTCATCTTCTCAGATCACTCAATTGGAACAATTATGTAAAATCAGCAAATTTAATGCAAAAGATATCGTTCAAGCAAAAGGGAGTTTGCAAAAATACATCTACCTTTTAATAAATGGAAAAGTGCAGCGGGATGATGGAAAAATTTTAGATAAAATGGGTCAGTTTATAGGAGATATTTGCAGGTTGAAAGAGGTAAAAGCACTGGAGTATAATTATACTGCAATTTCAGATATAGAAGCGTATCAAATAGAAGGTGAAAAGATGGTTCAGTTTTTAAAGGACAATCCCGGAATATATATGTCAACAATGTTTCAATATCAGGAAATCTGTTAATTTGCTTTTTAAATATCAAAAATATCTATTATTCAAAAAGAACAAAACATATCGTTATCTTAGAAATTTTATTTTATTGAGTTATCTTCTGATAATAAAAGTTAATCTTATCATTATATATGATTAATAAGTGGAGAGTTAATGGCTTTCCTCATAAAAAAATAGAATTTTTTATTTTCTCTTTATTTTTTGTTCTTTTGCACCATTGCTTTTTTTGAGGTAATCTAAGCGTTATTCATACCTATGTTTTGCTAAATCAAAACCATATTTCATGAGTGACATTAAGGCTTTTTCACTGAAAAAAGATAAAAGATGTTATAAAATTAATATTTGAAGGTATACTTAAAAATCCTTGTAATAATTAATATTTATAATTTTCAGTTCCGATTTATCTTTATATTTCATTACGTAATCTGTTTTATTTTATAGAAAAAAATCGATAAAAAATGAAAAAAATTAAAAGTATGGTATTTAAACTGTAATATTTTTGAATCATTTTATAAAATTATACCTATTACAACTTATAAAATTATATCTATTACAACTTTAAAGATCTAAATTATTAAGAATATGAACAGACAAAAGGTAACAATCAATTTATTAATTTTAACTGGATAGCAATGAATTGTTGGCGAACAGAGCAGCTGATAAAAAGAAAATATAAAGATAAGGATAAAATGTGAATACAATCAAGACAATCTTTAAGATTGGCAAAGGACCATCTTCAAGCCATACTATAGGTCCGTATAATGCTACAAAGGCTTTTATAGGCGAAATAAACCGCAAGAATATAAAAAAAATAAATAAAATAAGGGCATCACTTTATGGTTCTTTAGCACTAACAGGCAGGGGGCATCTTACAGATAAGGCAATAATAGAGGCTGCCAGTGGCTATAATGTAGAAGTACTTTTTTTCCCTGAGAAAATATTGCCGTTTCATCCCAATGGAATGGTAATCGATGCTATTTCAAAGGATGGTAAGAGTCTTTTGAGCTGGGAAATATATAGCATTGGAGGTGGAGAAGTTCTTATAAATTTCTCAAAAAATGATGATTCTAAGAATCTTGTAAATTTGAGTGAGTTAGAAGGTGATGAAAAAAAAGATTTTCTCGATATCTATCCATTTTCAACCATGGAAGAGATATTGACCTTTTTAAGAAAATCAGGAAAAAGTTTCTTGGAATATGTTGAGGATTTTGAAGGCAGTAGCATATGGGATTATCTTTCGCTTGTCTGGCAAACGATGCTTCAGTCTATCGATAGAGGAATAAACAGAGAGGGAGTACTGCCCGGGAATTTGCATATTTACCGAAAGGCTTCACTTTATCATGCAAAGTCACTGAATTTTATGGGGAACATGCAGAAGGAAGGCTTGTTATACTCTTATGCTCTCGCTGTTGCAGAAGAAAATGCATGTGGTGGTATAATAGCAACAGCACCAACATGTGGGTCTTCAGGAGTTTTGCCGGCAATATTATTTCACTTGAAAGGGGAATATAATATCACAGAGCATAAAATACTGAGAGCGCTTGCAACAGCCGGGCTTATAGGAAAACTTGTTCAGACGAATGCAAGCATTTCAGGTGCTGAAGTTGGTTGCCAGGGAGAGATAGGTGTGGCTTGTTCGATGGCAGCTGCAGCAGCTACTTATTTGCTGGGGGGAACCCCTTCACAGATAGAGTACGCTGCAGAGATGGGTCTGGAGCATCACCTTGGTTTAACATGCGATCCACTTGGCGGTTATGTCCAGATCCCATGCATAGAAAGAAACGCTTTTGCAGCAGCAAGGGCAATTGATGCCTGCCTTTTTTCGATTTTGTCAGATGGTTCTCATAAAATATCATTTGACAAGATAGTGGAGGTTATGAAGCAAACTGGCAAAGATCTACCATCAATATATAAGGAAACTTCACTTGGTGGTATAGCCTATGTTAATAAGGAAAATGAACAACCTGAAGTCTAAAATCTAACAATAATTTATCATTTTCGAATTTAGCTGACTTCTAACATTAATTAATAATTATTTTATTTTACTTAAATTTATTAACAATTCTATATAAATAATCTTGCAAATATAGTAAAATATGCTTGATTTCATTAATCATCTATTAAATGGTGCAAAAATGAAAAATAATATCAAAATCTATGCAAGATCGCTGTTAAATCCTTCTATGTCAGATTCTGTCTTCTATATAATAACAATGTTTATTTTTTCTTTTTCCGTTATTTCAGGTGAAACTTTGATGTTTCATCTCCTTTCAGTTGTTACAAATTATATTAACGCAACATTTATAATTACAATAGCCATGTTTGGAATGGCTGCTGGAAGTATTGCTGCCTACTACCTTTTACGATGGAATGAAAATCTTGTCCTGATATTGTCAAGCATTGTGCTCTTGCTTTCGATACCTCTTGGGTACTACAATATTATAAACCTATCTTTTTTTAAATATCCATATTTCCTATTTCTGTTATTTTTTTCGAGTACAATACTTATATCTACACTTTTTTCTAAAGGAAACTCAAATACAATTTACTTTGTAAACCTTTTAGGTTCAGCGGCTGGTGTTTTTTATCCTCTTATATTTATACCCATGATCAAATCTGAAAATGCTCTCTTTCTCCTTGCTTTAATACCAGCGTTAGCTTTGTTTTTTAACTCATTCAGGTTCAAACACTGGCTCCCATCATGGACTATACGAGTTCTTTCAATCGTTTTGATTATATTTATTCTCATCTTTGTCAATACGAATCTATTTGTCCCGATGGCAATATCAAAGACTGACTTTGAAACAGTTATTGTACCTGAAACTGAAAAACTTGCTGATATATATAATCACGATAATGATCTTAAATTTTTGCAGAGAGTATTTGTAAAGGTTGAAGAAAAAGATATATATAGGTTCACAGGTGATTGGGTTGATAGAAATAGATTAAAATATTTACTGTCCGATATAGGTTATATAAAAACATACGATCTTTTATACGATGTAAAATCAAGTTCAGATTTTAAAATCATTCAGAAAGTATTTTCCGATCGTTTTTCAATAGCATATTCAGAAGACAGTTCAGTAGGTAGAGTCGATATACTTGATACAGGGAAGACCCTTCTTTTGTCTATTAATGGATATATACTTGATACCATGGAACATGGATTTGGTGCTTACTTTGATCCAAGAGTACCTCATCTTGACAATGCGAAGATATTTATCGTTGGACTATCCGCTGATGGTATAGTTAAATCTGCTAAAAAGTTGAAAAATGCTAAAGTGTCAGGCATAGAGATAAACCCGGTAGTTATGAAAATAATGAAAGATGATTCACAGATAGCTCAGTTTGCTAATTTTCCATATAAAGACGCAACCGTCTACTACGGTGAAGGGAGAAGCTTTCTGCAATCAGATAAAAATCAGTATGATATGATCACGCTTATGAATATACATGCTGAATATGGTCCTGTTTGCACTTATGCACCAGAAAATTTTCATACAATCGAAGGTGTTCAGCTTCTTTTGAACAAATTAACAGACAGAGGATTTATAGTATATGAAGAGATCATCGGCTCACCTAGAGCACAATATGCTTATTACAAGATGATAAATACTATAAAAGCTGCACTTAAAAAAAATAATGTTGAGGATCCATCGCAACATATATTGACCTACCAGTGGGATTTCTGGAAGGGAGGCGTTTTTAGAACTGTCATTGTAAAAAAAACACCTTTTGAAAAGAATGATCTTAATAATTTCTACGATTATTTTAATGTTATTGCAGCTTCAAAATCTTATGATTCAGTTAAACTTGAATATACACCGGATAAAAAGACCAAAACTATTGTAGAGAAGATAATTCTTGACGAACAACTTCCAGATCTTGTCAATTTGCCGGATTCCATACCATATAAAGATTATGTTTATAATCTTTTATTAAAGGCTAAATCTGATGATGATTTTAAACTTTTCATTAAGAGTTACTACAGAGCCTTGCAATCCGACTACTTTTTTTTGGCAAAAATTCCTGATTCACAAAGGGAAGAACTCAAGATAGCCATGAAAAAAGCCGGGTATATCAGTGACCTTAACTTGGAAGCTGCTACTGACGATAAGCCATTCCCATTTGATGTTTATAAAAAGAAAACTGAAATAACTGATATTGTTAAAATAATGCTTATTTTAAATAGTATTCTTTTATTGATAATAATTATTCTTCTTCTAAACAAGGTGAAACATTATTCATTCTCTATTTTACCTCAATCACTTTTTTTTATAGTAACTGGTTTTAGCTATATGCTTGTTGAAATCATACTCATACAAAAATTTCAGCTTTTTATAGGTTCACCTTTGCATTCGATGATTATAACACTCGGGTGCTTTTTGTTTTTTTCTGGTTTAGGGAGCTTTTTCACAAAAAAATTTAAATCGATTCCTTTAACAATCTCAGTTTTTTTAATCCCGGTTCTTCTTGGTTTTATCTATCTTTATCTTGATAAGATATTTATTATTGCCGGGAAGTTTTCATTTAATGCAAAACTCTGGATTTCGGTTGCAATCATTGCACCTATAACTTTTTTACTCGGTATACCTTTCCCTCACGCACTTGAAGTTGTTAAGAAAAAAACAACTGATGAATTTGGAACCCTTATGTATGGCATAAGTGGAGTGGCATCTTCTATAGGTGCGGCTCTTGCCTTATATTTTAATGTTGCTTATGGATTCTCCTTTACTTTCATGCTAGGAATTTTTGGCTACTTTCTGGGTTTTATTCTGTTTTTTCTACTGTTTTTCAAAGCCTTAAAGAGTGCTTAATATCTGGTTTGACTGATTGATTTATTGATAGATAGAGTGTTAATCCTGATTTTAAGAGTTCTAAATATTGAGTTACATTGAATTATTTAAATATTCTGAAGCGGGATTCCTGATTAAATATTGCTTTAAACTCCATATTTAAAAAATATATTTATAAAATTCTATAACTTGTTTAAAAACATGATAGTAAACTGATAATAAATTATTTAAGGTTCATAAAAAGTAGTATAATGCAAAATGCATTCATGGTTATTAAAAAAGATGAGCAGATTAAAGATGCAAAAAAATAAAATAAGCATTGCTGGCTTAATCTTCTTTATTTTTATTTTAATTTTATTTTTTATTCTGATTGATCTGATTTTTTTTAAAGGTAAAGCAGCTGATAATCCAGGTACTTTAAAAAGAACAGATGAAAATGAAAAAAATAAATATAAGATTCTTGAAATTTATCTTATTAAATATGGAGAATCTAGATTTGATATTAAAGAAATATTTTATGATAGTAATAATAAATTAAATGAGAAAATTTGTTTTGATTGGCTATTTTACGTTATAAAATATGATGATCAATACATTCTGGTTGATTGTGGCTTTGATAACGATAAATATATAAAAATGTTTAATCTCTATAAATATGAAAATCCAATAGCCATATTGGAAAAGAATGAAATAAAATCGCAAAATATTAAAAAGCTTATTTTAACACATGAACATTTTGATCATATAGATTGTGCAAAACATTTTAAAGGCTCAGAACTGATAATCTCAAAAAATAGTTTTTATAATATAAGGAATAAATCGGAATATTTAAGTTTAGAACAAGCTGACGAACAGGTATTATTTTCTGGTTCTTATTCATTTGATAATATTTTTGATATAAAAGAAGTGGGCGGGCATACGAAAGGTTCGAGCATGCTTATAATAAACCTTCCAGAAAATACACAAATCATATATGATTATAATTCAGATAAAAATAATTTTAAAATAATTAGTGAAAGTACAATTGAAAATTCTTCACTCATTATTTTTGCAGGTGATGAATGTTATGTTCCTGAAAATTATATTCAAAATAGGATCATAGGTTCATTCTATTCATTGCAAAATTTAAGAAAAAACAATAACTGGCTCAATGAAATATATAAAAACAAAATAGGGATAATTTTGCTCTCACATCAGCATGGTATTCTAGATAGTACGGGGATGATGAAATTATATGAAATGAAAATTCCACTTGAAACAAAAACAACTACATCAGATAAAAACTAAAAGTGAATAATAGATGATTGTGCATATTTATTATAGTTCCAGGATATATAGATTTCGTTTATTGATAAATAGGTATATTAGCTGGATAAATAAAAAGTATTGACAAAAATAAAAAAAGTTGTAATAAATTAATGCTCTTAAAATATAAGAAAGAGGTTATATGAGTTGAAAAAATTAATTAATATTGTTAGAAAAATCTTTTTTCAGCTTAATCTGAGCTTATGGACCCGTCAGTGGTTCCTGATAATGCTGAAGCTCAAGCTGATTAAATATCACTATTCTTTCAGTATTTAAATCTCAATATTCCCATTTTATTTAATCTTTAAGCTGATTTCTTATTAAATTATAATAATGAAGTTTCTAATTAATTTTGGTTATAATAAATTAATTGGAAGATTAAAATAAATATAAAAAAATCGTTAAAAAAGGGGGAAAAGATGCAGGCATTGGGCAGACACATACTTGTTGAGATGTATGAGTGCAATGAAGAAATTCTCAACGATCTTAATTTTATTGAGAAAAGCATGATTGAAGCTACAAGAAAAGCTTCTGCTACTATTGTTCAATCAACTTTTCACAAATTTTCTCCTCATGGAGTTTCTGGTGTTATAGTTATAGCAGAATCCCATGTTGCCATACATACCTGGCCAGAATATAAATATGCTGCAGTTGATATCTTCACCTGTGGGGAAACCATAGATCCGTGGATAATTTTTGATTATCTAAAGGAAAAGTTTGAATGTGAATGGGCTTCCAGGTTAGAACTTAAAAGAGGGCAGATCGAAGTTCCTGAGGGAATAAAGTTAAAACATAAACCTTCAAATTACGAGGAAATATGAAAAGATTTTACCAATATTCTGATTCAACAAATAAAGATGGCAATTTTTATGACATTGAAGAAGAGCTTTTTTATTTTAAATCTAAATATCAGAAGATTGAAGTTTTTAAAACATTTAACCATGGATTGATGCTAGTTCTTGACGATATAGTTCAGTTTACAGAAAAAGATGAAGTTTTTTATCATGAAATGATGAGCCATCCTGCTATCTGCATTCATAAATCTCCTAAAAATATTTTAATAGTTGGTGGGGGTGATTGCGGAGTCCTTTCAAATCTTGTAAAGTACAACTTTATAGATTCTATTACTCTTTGTGAAATAGATGAGCAGGTCATCAATGTTTCAAAAAACTTTTTTCCTTTCTTTTCAGATTCACTTTCTGATAAGAGAGTGAGCTTAAAGATCAATGATGGTTTTGCTTATCTATCTTCACAAAAAAATATGTATGATATTATTATTGTCGATTCAACTGATCCTGAAACTATTGCGAGTAGTTTGTTTAAAGGGAATTTTTACGAGGAAGCTTTTTATGCTTTAAAAGAAGATGGCATACTGGTGGCTCAGGCAGAAACTCCACTTCTTGCTGAATATAAAGAACTCAGGAAGATGATCTTTTCAAATTTAAAAAGTAAATTCAAATATGTTAATTTTATATTTTTCCCGATGCCATGCTATCCAACTGGTTATTTTTCAGCAGTTTTGGCTTCAAAAAGATACTCTCCTTTTGATTTGAGTAAAGATGAGATCAAAAATAAGATTTCTCAATTGAACTTAAAATATTATGATGAACAGATCCATTTTTCTACTTTAACTATATCACATATGTTTGAAAATCTACTAAAGTAATTTTTTATAAAGTGTATATTCTTGCCAGAACTCATTTTTCTCATTCAAATACTAAAAGCTAATCATCTTATTGTAACATATCAAAGTAATTAAGAGTGGAAAATTTGAAATTCACCTTCCCTATTTCATTTGTTATAAAATGTTCAATTTCGAATGAAAATTCCTCATATTGCTGCTGATCGGCTTCTAGCTTTTCTTTTATCGATATTAAGTGTTCTGTTAGCACTGCATTGTACTTTTTGAGAAGTTTCAGACAACTATCAGGTTGTATCTGGCAGAGAATTTCATAAAACTTTTCAGCAAGGCTAAGGTCATTGTTTGAGGATAAGACACTTGTAATATTTTTTATGTCGGATGCAAAGTTTTTATAAAGGTTATATTCAACCTGACCTATTGCATCGACAAGCTTTTTGCATCTTTTGCTTAGAAGATCTGTATAGTTCTTAATATCTAAATTTGAAAAATATTTTTCCTTATCTTTTTCCTCTTCTTCACCTTTAATTTTATCCTCGTATATTTCTTTAAAGTAATTGTAGCAATTTGAGAATGCTAAAAGCAAAAGATCAACTGATTTTTCTCTGGATAATAATAATGTAGTTTCTATAAATTTTTCAAAATCGAGTTGGCTGATTTCATAAATTCTATCAGCTTCATCTTTTAAATTTTCTTTATGTGAAAATCCCACTTTTCCACCTCTGTTTCAATTCAAGATACTTGATCATCTTCTGGATCTCTATATCGTTAAACCTGATTTCAGATTCTTTCTTAAAATGTTCAAGTGCAACAGATATCTCTCCAAGTTGAAAATAAAGTAACCCTTTTTGTTTGTTTACTTCAAAATTATACTCATCAACACTGTTATAACAATCCATAGCATCATTGAGAAGTCCTATTGCATGATAAAGTTTGCCAAGTGTAAAAATATCTTTTTCATTTCTTATCGAATTCTTAAGTATTTGTATTGCTTTATCGAATTGTTTCGTTTCTATTAATACAAATAAAAGAAGATCCATCGCTTTATCAAATCCATTTTCTCTGTATGGAAGACTTTCAAGTATTTTTTGTGCTGTGTAATAGTCATGATTTCTTGTTTTATAGTATGCTAAAAGAAGCTTTAAAATATTATTATCTTTGTTTAAGAGAAATAGTTCATTAAAGATATTTTCCACTTCTTGATAGAGTTCAAGCTCTATTGAAGTATGAAGATATAAAAGTTCTTTAAAGTAGTATAGCCTGTTGATAGTGTCCACTTTTCCAAGAAGTCTATATCCTTCTTTAAAATTGGATTTTTTTATGTTAATAACAGTTTTTAAGAGACTAGAAATATAGTAATCATCAACATCTGCATATGCTTCAAGTTCAAGATTTGCACCGACACCATATAAAAACATAAGCACATAGAATTCATCAATTTTATTGTTATTTATTTGATTTTCAAGATATAATATTGCCTTGTTAAACTGTTTTTGTCTTAAGCAGATGTAAAATTGAATAAAATTTGAAAGAGATTCATTTCTAGTAATAAAATCAGGCATATTAAAAAGTTTATCAGAAATATCAGGATTTTTTTTTAAATTTTCCCAGTATTTACCAATCTTAGGATTGCTTTTCAAGCTTTTGGTAATATTTAAGATGAAATAGAAAAGTTCTTCATTTTCATTTAAAATTAAGATATTTTTCATATAAATTCTTTTTATTTAATTATGGTTTTAGTAAATAAATGCTGTTTACAAAATAAGGCATTTTTAATATATTAGAGTTATTTTTTATTCTTTGCAAGTCTGTATTTCAAGGTAAAGGAAGTTTACAACGAGCAAAAAACATGTTTATCTCTATTAAATTCTTACCATTTCAATCATAATTTAGTTAAGAAGAGTTTCATTCAATTTTATAAATTTTAAATAAACTTAAAGAGAAAAAAAATATTAAGTACTTTATTAGAAACAAAAAAGGATTTATTGTTTTGCCTGATCTTTTTTAAATTTCTCATTCCATATAAAGATTGTTTTTTTCATTCTTTCCAATTGTTCTCTTTTATTTTCAGCTATATACATCCTTGCAAGTGCTCTTAAAAAGTCGAGAGCTTTTTTCATATCTTCTTTATTGTGACCACTTATCTCATATCTTTCTCTATACTCTTTTGCAGATTGAATTAATGATTGTTCAACTATCTCTCTAAGTCTTCGTCTTTCGTTAAATCCTTCTTCAGAAGGGTCATTTTTGGAGCGCAAACCTATATAGTCGAGAAGATTTTTTGCTATATTTGCTCCTCTTCCTCGAATATCTACAAAAGATGAGATCCATTTTGAGTTTTCACCATATCCCTTTTCTATCCTTTCTATAAGGTAAAAGTATCTTTGAACAAGTTCAAGTCTTTGAGCATCTTTATATAGAGGAAAAAGTTTTTGTTTTTTAACTATTTCAGAAAGTTCAAGATCAATGACGCTTGAGGTAATAGACTCAAGACGAATAAATATTTCTGCAATCTTTTTTCTAGCTTCATCAAGGCTTGCTTCATGTTTCAATCCTATGATGCTCATATGCTTGTCATGAATTTGAAGATTAAGTTCAACCACATCAAGTAATTTCTCACAAATTGTAAACTGGATATATGGTATTTCAAAATCTTCACAACTCCTTAGTTTTTCATCTTCGTCACGGATTTCGTCAAGGATAGTTTTAATTTTACCATTTATATTTGCGGACTCCAGAGCAAACTTTTCACGTTGTTCCCTTGTAATTGGCATTTAACACCCCTTAGCACTTTTAGTTAAATGAAAATTATAAAAATTAATTCTACTTTTTAAATTGTTTTTCTCGTTATTATAGGTTTCGAGTTTAAAAAATTCATATTCCCGAAATTCCACTCTTACCTTACCAATATGTTGTAATAAAAAATTATTAAAGGATAAAAAGAGAAAAATCTAGGTATTTTGCTTAATAATATACAAACAAGTATCTATTTATCGCTTAAAACCAAGAAATAATATTAAATCAATTACTAAATAGCATACATTTGATTTAAATCTATTACAATAAATTACCTGATAAAAAAATATATCTATTACGATTATCGGTATTAATTTTTATTAATTAATCAACTAAAAATAATATAAAAACAGGTCGAATATGCTTTGCTAAATTAAAAATTATAACTATAATGAATTCAGTAAATCATTTTCTTAAATTCTTAAAAAGTTTATAGATTGTTCTAAACTTGACTAAAGGAATATCAATGAAAAAAAAACTTTTACTATCAACTTTATTTATTTTATTTATCCTTACAGTTTTACCTTCTTTACAAGTATATGCTCAAAGTAGCCAGATTGCTACATTAGCTTTAGGTGAAAATGAGAGCGTATATACTGTTTATTCAGATTACCAGGGTAAAAATTTTGCTGCAATTGTTCTTAAAAATGTTGAGGGGTTGGTCTCTTCCTATAATGAGTACTATATTTTGACCAAAGATAACAAATATGGACCTTATAGCTTCGTTAAAGAGGTAATCTTTGCAGACAATGGAAACACCATGATCGCTTCTGTCAGTAAAGATGATCAGTGGTACATTCTTGTCAATTCTCAGTTGAATGGACCATATTCTAAAGTTGGAAGAATTGTCAGCATAGTAGATCAAAAAAGATATGCTTTTTCTTTTATCGAGAACAATTCTCTTTATTTATTGACAGAGCAAAAAAAGATAGGTCCTTTTAGTACTCTCGGTTCTCTTGTAGCCAATCAAAAAACTAAAAAAATAGTTTTTTGTGCAACAAATTCAAGTAATGTATCACAACTTTATGTAAACGGAGAAGTTGTAGATCAAGCCAACAAGATAATTATTTTTGGTTTCTACACTGAAAAAAATCTTCTTGCCTATGCTGTCAATCGATCATCAGGTTATTCTCTTGTCGTAGGTTCAACTACTTATGGACCTTATGATAACATAAGTCTTGATATTGCTGTTAAAGATGAAAAAAATGTTCTATTTTATGCTTTAATCCAGCAAAAATGGTACCTTATCGCCGGTAAAGAAAAAGCGGGACCTTTTGATGAAACAGGTTTTGTTTGTTTTTCACCCGATTACAAGCAGGTTTTATATGCTTCAGAAAAAGATGGAAGCTGGAAAGTTTATCTTGGTTCAAAACCTTTAAATACTTTATCATTTTATAATTTTTCCTTTATCGATTTTGTATTAATGCCAGATGGAACATATAGTCCAATTTATCTTGCCAAAAATGAGGGGAGATGGGCAATATTTATAGGTGCATCTGAGATACCGGCGATTAGCTATGATCTTGATACAGATGATCCATATATTGGTCTTCTAAATATTACTTATTATGGAGAAGATTTAAGAGTCTCAAATGATGGAACCATTGCATACTTATTTTACAGTTATGATAAAGCTGGTTTTTCTATAGGACTTGCATGTGTTAATAAAGATAAAATTGCCAGCTTTGGTAATGAAGAAAGTTATGATACAACTTATGTTCTTGATGTTTCAAATGGCTTTGTTTATATGGTGATAAATGGACAACCCGTAGTTGGTTGTATCACGGAAAATAATGATGAAAAAGCTTCAAATGGTACAATAATAATTGGTAGTTTTGTTTATGGTCTTGATGGAAAAGCTGTAGCATTAGTTGTATATGATAGAACTTCAAACACGGTTTCTTTCTTAAAAATAGAAGAAGCTTATAGTATTATTTTATCCATGACAAATGCAACCTCAACTATAACTCAATAAACAGATTAGGTATTTTATTCTTAGTTTAGGTTCATTCAGCAGGTACCTTTTTATCTAAAAAAAGGAAAATTTGTAAATCTAACCTGCTGAATGAACCACAATATTAAACAGTGTGATTTATATGTCGAACTCAAATTATCCAAATTATCAATTTCATTATGAAATAGAAACAAGAGCTTATTTTGAATCATTTGAAGAAGGTTTTGGTGCTTTCAAAGAAGTTGATAGAAATAGCTGTTCTCACATTTTATGGAGAACAGCTATCTATAGTCCAAAGTTGCTTTCTAATGATATTATTCTCAGATTTTCACATGTTAAGTCACTGGATAAAGGTAATCCTTTTGACAAATTTTATGCTGGCTTAAAATTAAAAGATATGGCGAAAGATTTATTAAGCTTAAATACTAATACTTCTTATGTAAGTTCCAAAGACATGAAAATGAACAAAAATGAAAATGATGACGAATCAAAAGCAATTGCTTCTTGCTTAAGCTCTGCAAATTCAAAGAATAAAGAAATGTGTTACATGTCAGATAATGATTTCAGCAGTACAAGCTTGCATATAAGAAATAATAGAAGATCAAAAGAAAGCATGAGATCAACATATAAAAACTCAATCATTGATAAGATCAATGTTAGACCAGAAATAGATGAATCAGTTGAGAATTTATCAACATTTTTACAAAATAGTAAGATTATTGAATATTTGATTGCATCAGATTTCATGAGAGATTTACAAAGTCCAGAAGATAAAGATAAAAAATTTGATGAAACAAATTGCTTTAAACTTATGGATAATTTCTTTTTGAAGATTGGTTTTGAAAGGTTTCTATTTTATCAAGGTCAAAGTTATTTAACGGAATATAATATTTTTGATAATAATATTATTTCTTTTAAAATCATGGAATGTGAAAGACTATCTTATAGGTACCTGGCTGAAATCGAAATGATCGCTGAAAAAGAAAATGAGATAATAGAAAAAGCACGAATAATAGATAGATATATCAGATCAAAAAATTTAGTATCACGAGTTCTTCAAATAGAACCACATACACTTTTATACAACAGTATAAAAACAAAAGTTGAAAAAAAGAATGAGAAATCTTAGCATATAACAAAAATTAATACAACTAGCAAGTCTAATTTTAAAGCCGTAATAAGTTTACACTCCAATTTTGAATTTTTTATTCAAGACCCTGCTTTTGTGCAAAAAAGGTGAATTTTTACATTTATTTCAAATAATTATGATTATATTTGCATTAAAATATTTTACTAAAAGAAAAAAGAAGTGAAATTTGCACTTTTTTCAGTAAAAAGTAGACACCTATTCCCCCTTTTCTTTCACATATGTTAATTACTTCTCTCTGATAACCAGCGGTGTCACTTCTTATTAATTTTTGTATTTTTATTTCGTTTGTTTTTGCAAAAAGCGAAAAAAATTTATTGCAATCTTTCTTTTTAACAATTTAAAAAATATTTTATATAAAAATTAAAAAATAATAAAAATTTAGTTGAAAAAAATATAAAATTATCTATAATATATTTAATAT
>JAAYUW010000045.1 GCA_012517545.1 Exilispira sp. | reverse complement strand
GCTTCCTCTTTGGAGATAAAGTTAATATTAAGGCCAATACTTTTTTGGAATTTTAATTGTGACAGAACTGAAACCTTGTCCTCTTCTTTATAAATAGGGTAAAAGTAGCCACCTTCAAACCAGTTGATATCATCTCCAGTATTCATGAACCAATTTTTAAATATTTCAATCGAACGCAAACAGAGCATGGCTTTAGCATAATCAGAGTGAGTTGCTCTTATACCACCTATTGCAGCTCTATTCTGGCCTCTACCAGGAGCTTTATTTTTTTCTATTACAAGAGTTTTTAGTCTATTCTTAGCACAAAAATATGCTGTAGGAGTTCCTATTGAGCCAGAACCAATAATTATTAGATCGTATTTTTTATTTTGCATAATTAATCCTATTTTGATTCTTCTAAACTTTAAAAAATCGATTTTATTTATTTTTTATTAAAGTTAAGTGTTTATCCAATATTATATTTTTAGTCTTTTTCCTTCTTTTTGCTATTAATATTATCAAAATTGAGTTTAACCTTATTGCCTGCAAAATACTTAAAGGGAACCTCGACTATTAAAGGCCTCGGCTTATTTGGTTCTACAACATTTTTATTTATTCCTTCTTCTCTTAAAATAGATGTTATAGTTGTTGAACATGTTTTGCCACCACAGGCTCCCATCGAAAGCCTTGTTGCTGCCTTTATAAAATTAATATCTTTTATACCAAGCCTTATTATTTCTTTGACATCTTCAACTTTAACTCTTTCGCATATACAGACAAAGGAAGGATCATTATTTGTATTTTCTATAGATAAATTAGAAGAATTATTATTTAGAGAGTTTTTTAAGATATTACTTGAATCTCTGACATAATTGCCTTCGATAACCATATTTTGCAGTGGGAGTCTAAATCCTGCAGCTAAATTAGCAATCTTCTCATCGACATACAAGGATATTAAACTTCTCTTATCCTTCAAAAAATGTTTTATTCCAGCAAATTCTCCTGTACCTATGATATTACCATCAATATCTGTAAGCTGGTACTCATCAACTGGAAGAAATTTATCAAGAAACTCAAATGGGAAAGTTACCATTACCTTATTATCTTTTCTTTTTCTTTTATCAACTAAGGTTATTGCAAGCGCTGGACAGGTTAAAACACACTTTGCGCAACCAGTACAACCAGTTTGATAAAGTGGAAGATCGTATATAGGATCTCCATCAATTTTAATAGCATGTGCAGGGCATGAGGTCACGCATGGATTGCATGGTATCTGTTGATAACAAAAGATTGAAGGGTAAACTTCACCTGAAAAATTTTGTTTTTGTCTTATTTCATCAGGATCAAAAACTTTTCCACCTGGCAATTTAAGTACTTTTTCTTTTTCAAAAAGCGAATCTTCAAAAACTAAAGATTTATTTAAATTTTTAATTAACCTAAGAGCAGCAAGCTTACCTGAAAACATAGCTGAACTTGCCTCAGCTATTTCATTTGCATCACCAGCTTTATATAGTTGTATTGACGATCTTTTAAGAGAATCTTCCATTTCATTGTTTTCAGCTAATCCAACAGCAATAAGTAAAGTATCTATAGAAAAAGTTATTATTTTATTATAATCAGGTTTAAAATCCTTATCGACAGGGGCTATTTTTACAGCATTTACTCTCTCTTCTCCTTGTGCCTCTATAACTGAATGAGAAAAATATACAGGCACACCATATCTCTTTATTTTATCCAGGTGAACTTTATAGCCGCTTTGTTTTGGTAATACATCAGCTATTCCAACAACTTCTATCCCGGCTTGTAAAGCGTGGTAAGCAGCAATAAGTCCTACATTTCCAGCTCCAACTATAAATATTTTTGAAGATCCCTTTATAAGATCTCTATTTAAAAGAGTTTGAAATGCTCCAGCTCCAAATATTCCAGGCAGATGATTGTTTTTAAAGGACAGATATTTCTCCCTGGCTCCAGTGCAAAGGATTACAGAATTTGTTTCAACTATATAGTAGTT
>JAAYUW010000044.1 GCA_012517545.1 Exilispira sp. | reverse complement strand
ACAAATCATTTAAAATAAAAACCATATTTAATATAGTTCGAAAAAACATAAAATCACTTAATTAAATAAAAATTTAAAAAATCAATTTAAAAATATAGGATAACTACTATTTTTATCGGAAAATTATAAATAATGAAACATAAACAGTCGATTAATTTTTTAAAAAATCCATAAATTTTTGAATTTCATCTGGAAGATTTTTTTCTTGATCTTCAAATTTTCTATATCTATTTATATTTGATCTTATTTCCATCTTTCTTCTATTTATAAATGTTGTAACAAGTTTTTCAAATGCTGGTAGCCGTTGTAATTGAAGCAAAACTTCTTTCTTAAAAGGAATTTCAAATATAAATATTCTTCTTAAAAGAGAGTTTAGTTTTAAAATACCTTCTGATTCGTAAAATATCCACTGGATATAATCATTCGCAAACTTTTCTCTATCACTTCGAAACTTGCTGAGTTGTTCCTTTATCGTTTTTTTTGCTTCAATAGATAGCTCTGTACTTTTTTGATATGTTTGAAGGTAATCAACATATGCTCCTGTTATACCACCTGCTGTCGCATCAGCCCAAGCAGGACCTTTCATTGTTTTATTATTTTCCCACCTATAAGCAGCACAAGCCAAAGCCACTGATTTACGAAGATCTGAACCTGTAAAAACAGAAGGGAAAACAAATCGAGCAGGCATGTACTTATTGGTCCCAGAATCCTGCCACATGAAAATTCTATCACCAATACCTGGTATTATTATGATATATGGAAGTACTTCCTTTTTGTATATATCAAAAATATCTTCCTGCCTATATATAGACTCTCTCCAAAAAAGAGAGTAGTCTATAGATCTAAGCCAATCTAACTCATTTGCTATTTTTTCTCTTGTAATTATTAGATCACTTAATTTTCCTCTTACATTTTCTGAGAAAAAAATAGGTAGGGCTGTAAGAGGAGATGAAGTTAACACTCTATATGTAGTTTGATAAAAGTTTTCTATTTCAAATTTAAGCTTTTTTAGATTAATAGGGATTTCTTCTTCTTTAACTTTTTTATATCTTTTAGCTTCTTCTCTTTCTATTTCAGCAAAACTTTGTCCGAGATCACTTATCGAAGGCTCAATTTTCTCATTATATATAAGTGAAAACCAATCGTAAGGATAGTAGATCTCATAATCACTATAAGAATTATCTGAAAAATTAATAATTACGTTCAAATCTTCCTGTGTAAGCAACCTTTCATCTATTATTCCAAATTTTAAAAAATAATCTACAGCCTTTGGGTACTGCTTTGTATTTAAAGATTTAATAAAAGTCTTTTCGTATAATTTAAAGTAAAGAGTTCGTATCGCTTTTTGTACTTTTCTATTTATTTCATTATCTGCAGTTTTATCTTGCTGTTTAATAAAAGTATCAAGTGCTTTTGAAAATATTTTTGTCTCATCAGCTGGAAAATTTGCAAAACTGCAAATCTCTGAAAAGAATTTGGATGATGTTGTCAGCTGAGAAGACTTCTTTTCTCCTATTATTATCGAATCAATTGAAAAACTTGAGTTTTCATTTTTCGAAAGTATATCTGAAATAATAGATGAAACAGCTTCTTTGCCTTTTTTTTCAGGTTGAGCAACAGATTCCAGGGTACTTTTTTTAGTTGTTTCAATAAGATATAATAAATCATTTTTGAAATTAAGATTAAAAGGCAAAGAAATTAGTTGAAAGAAATTTTTATAAAATTCTGCAAAATTTTGATATGATGCATATACTGTTGAAAAAATAGCAAGACATTTTTCTTTACCAAGCTTATCATTAATCCCTTTTAATAATACATAGGAAAGATTAGATGGATGTGAAAAAATCCTTATAAGATAAGATTCAGTACGTACTATTATCTCAATAAATGAAGCTATTAAAGAATCTAACTCTTTGCTGAAGGTTTTGCATATATAAAAAGGTAATTCATAAGTGTTTTTATATATACTATCCATAACCTCCAGAGGAGTTTTTCTAAAAGAAAATGCAATATTTAAAATATCTTGATTACAGGATAATCTTTCCATACTAAATTCATATTTTTTTTGTATGAATCTGCTGTTATCATTCCCTAGAAAATTGGGATTATCAACACCAGGGAAAAAGCCATTTTGACTTTTGAATTTTTCTTCATAATTTTTTGATATTTGAAAAAGGTTGAACGAATCATCTGAAAATACTATAAGATTCTTATTTAGTTTTCCCAATGCAATTGCAAGAATAAGATTATCATAAAGTTTTTCAACTTTAAAAGAAAACTCATAAAAGGATTTTATTTTTGAATATATTTCATTGAAATCAGCAATAAGTGAAACAAAAATTGATCTGGCAATGAGAGGATTTTGAGAAAAAAAACTTAATGTATTTTGATAGAATGGATATGAATTAATGATACAGTCCATAGAAGAAATAATTTTAAGAGGATTATTATTTTCACCAAATAAGAGATGAGGAAGGATAAATCTCTTGGTCTTTATTTCACCTAATAATCTTTCATTTCCAGAATCATTTATTTTTGCTATAAATTGTACGCTGCCAGATTCAAGCATGTTTAATTTGTTATATTGATCATCAAAGTCATAAAGAACAGCACCTTTAGGTATCGGTAAATCTTTTTGTATCTTTCTCGGATCTATAACAGAAGACACTAAAACTCCTTAATAATCATTCTTTCTGATTTAAAATTTTTTCTTTTCTTAAAAGCATTTTTTGATAAAATTCAACCTGATTTTGAATAAGGATAGTGTTTCGACAGACAATCTTATCTTCTAGTTCTTCAAACTTTTTTGTCTTAATAAACTCTGCTTTATATTTAGCTGATTCATGTTCAGGTAATCCAACCATTTTGACAAGACCAGTAAAAGAAAATGGAAAAATAAAACTGCCATTTTCCACAGGTATTATTCTATTTTTTTGCAATTGAATTAATAGAGTATCCCATATTCTAGCCAGTGGTTCCTGTAGTAATAAATTTTCCAATTGACGATAGGCTACCCAGGTTCTTTCAGAAAGTAAAGTTATGAGCTTGGTAGTTAAACTTGGTTGTGTAGCAACCATAGCATCAAAGTTTTTTCTTTCAACAATAAGGAAGGTACAATCTTCAGCAGTGATTGCATTGGCAGTTCGTGGTTTATTCTCCAAAAGCGCCATTTCACCAAAAATATCACCTTCTTTAAGAACTGCAATCAGGATTTCCTTATTATCCATTATTTTTGTAATATTCACTTTGCCTTTTTGAATAATAAAGAGACGATCTCCCGGTTCTCCCTCTGAAAATAAGAGAAAATCTTTAGGCACATTTGCTGTTAAACCATTGAGCTGAATATCAAGTACAGCATCTTCACAATATGGTTTTAAATTTACAGCAAGCTGCTTAACTTCATTGAAATGTTTGCTCTGTGGAAATAGCTTTAAATAAGTAAGATAAATTTTATAAGCAAATGCAAATTTTGAATGTTGCTCATAAAATCGTGCATTTGATAAAAGTAATTCTTCTTCATCGATATTACTACTATTGTTAGCTTTTAAAGAAAGTGATGCTATATAGTGATCATACTTACGAAGTTTTTCAGAGAATGATTTTATTATCTTTATAGGTATTGTCGGAGATCTCTTTATAAGATTTGAGAATTGTTCTCTTAAGATGGTTATCAACAGAGATGGTTTTGTTGTGACTGCTCCATCTATACGTGGAAGATTGGCCATACATGATTCAACTCCAAAAAAATCTCCTTTTTGTAAATCTACATCTATATCATCAATTATTTTTGAGATAGGACTTGTAAGTTTAACTGCGCCTTCCTGGATTATGTAAAAGGCTTTATTATTTGTATCTCCACTTATCATTATTACAGAATTCGCATTGTATCGAGAAATACCAAACTTAGTATTATCACTCATCTTGCTGATTCCCTTTTTTTATCCTGCCAATCTTTTGTTTTAAGTTATTGAATGATTGAGTAACTGATTTTTTATCATCAATATTTGAACTTGAACTTAAACCAAGAAATTCTAAAAAACTTTTTTTTTCCGACTTTTTACTGCTTTCAAGTTTTATTAAATCTATAAGCTCTTGATTATCAACTTTTTCCAGTATATTGATATCAGTTCCTATTGAAATTATATAATAATTTTCAAAAAATTCCAATATTCCAATTGAAATATTTTTTGCAACTGGTTGCAGAAAAAGAATATTAAAAATCTTATCAGGTAATTTCTTATCACTTTTTTTTGAATATTTGTATTTAAAGAAAAGATAAATACCAATTAAAACAAGAAGAATAATAGCAGTTCTTAAGAAAATTGAAAAAAAAGAAGTTTTTTCTTGATTTTTTCTATCATCTGTAGAACCAGTTCCTTTTAAATTCTCGTTTATCTGCTTTGTGATAGATTCTTCCTCTGATGGTGCAGTTGATGTGCTGGATGTGTCAGTATTTTGAGATAATATATTTGAAGTAAAAGAAAAAATCATGATAATAATAAATATTGACAAAAAAAACATTTTTTTTTGCATAAAAAACTCTTTATAAAAGAAAACTCCAGTTAAATAATAACGCAAATAAAATAATAATCAAGAATCAGGAAAATTGGGTTGATAAATGAATTGAGAATTATGATCTAATTAAAATTTATGAAAAATTACTTGAGAGTAGAAATTCTGGCCTCTTTACTGAGAATCTCTGTAATTCGAACTCCAAAATATTCTTCAATAACTATAGCTTCACCTTTAGCTATCGGCTTTCCGTTAACAAGGACATCAAGAGTCTCTCCAGCCAATCTATTCAATGTTATTATTGTTCCCTCACCCATAGAAAGTATATCTTTTATTGTTTTTTGAGTCTTCCCAAGTTCAACAGTAACTTCCATCTCAACATCAAGCAAAAGATTAATATTTCTAGATTCTTCTTCAGAAAGTACTGGTTCCAATTTTGAAAATGCAGCAGGCTGATAAGATTTAGCTGTTCTGGTTCGACTTTCACCCATATCAAAAGCTCGGGGTTCAACAGAACCAGACGAAGAAGCTGCCTTTACTTGAGGTTTTGTCCCCTGCTTTAAACTGGATAAAACCTGAACAATAGAAGGAGATAGTATTTGATACAGATTTGTAGTACTTTTATCTATTTTTAGTATATAGGTCACAAGGACAACACTTTCGTCCGAAGGTAAAGTAAGATTAGAAAATGAATTTACCTCAAATTGAGCCGGAGAGCCTGTACTTATATGAATCTTGTATGTATTTGAAAAATAAGTTATAGCAGAACCTATTATCTGTGAAGTGGCCTCTGCAACGGCTGAAATAAGCATATCAGTTAGTTCTTTACTTTCCTGACCCATCATGAGTGAACCAAGCTGAATTGCGTCCGAAGATTTATAAAAATATGCATTAAAACCAACCAGCTCATCTTCAAAAGGTAAACTAATCTCTAAAATAGGCATAGGAAGCAAAGTAGCAAGCGCTTCTTTTGAAACTAGCTCAACTTTAGGATTTAATATCTGTATTTCTCTATTTGTAAAGTTTTTTAAAGTAGAACTTTGAATATCAATCAAAGGAATAAGTACATCTCGAAATGCGTTTAAATCAATATCACTCAATGCTCCCTGTGAAGGTGAAGAAGAATTAACATCCAGAAAGCTATCTGTACCTTGCAAAAGAGCATCTATTTCACTCTGAGAGAGAGCTCCATCACCCATTATCTTCCTCCTCAGTAATAATATCTTCAATAGCCGGAGACTCCACGACTTTTGTAATCTGCACAGACATCTTTCCATCGTGAATTCCAGGTCTACCATAAAATTTGACATGTCGTCCGACTTTTATACATATATCATCGGTTACTTTTACATTATGAAAAGCTATTATATCATTATTTTGTAAGTCTAAAATATCACCAAAACGAATCATCGTAGAAGCTAACTCTGCTTTCAATGTAAGTGGAATATCCTCTATTTTCTTTTTAAGATAATTTGAATACTCAGAACCTTTACCTTTTCTAAAAGATGAAAACCAATATGTAGGAGTAAGTTTAGCGATTATAGGATCAAGCGTTAAAGCCGGGATACAGAAGTTGCTCATCCCTTCATTCTCACCGATCTTTGTTTCAAGTGTAACAAGAGTAGTCATCTGGGTGGGAGCTATTATAGTAGCGAATTGGGGATTTACCTCAATAGTTCCAAGTCTTGGTCGTAAATCCACATAGTTTGCCCATGCTTCTCTAAGATTTGTTAAAAGTTTTACTATAATATTTTCCATAACAGCCTGTTCAATATCTGTTAGTTCTCTTGTAATCTTTGTTAATGTCTTTCCTTTACCTCCAAAGATCCTATCTATAATTGCAAATGTTATTGAGGGGTCTATTTCAAATATTGCTGATCCTTTCAAAGGGTCCATATTTATTATAGCCATTGTGGTAGGAGAAGGGATAGATCTTGTGAATTCCTCAAAAGTTAACTCGTCGACAGATGCGACATGAAATTGAACAGGGGCTCTTAACAATGCTGAAAGAGTAGTTTGCGATAATCTTGCAAATGCATCATAAATCATTCGTATGGCACGCTGTTGATCTTTTGAGAATTTGGAAGGTCTCTTAAAATCATAGATTCTGATTTTTTTCTGTGTAGTTGTCTTGGTCACATCATCAATGGTGGTTTCCCCAGCATTGATAGCCGACAAAAGCTGATCTATCTCATCCTGGGAAAGAACTTCGGTCATCTTTACTCCCAAAGAACTTATTCTATTTATATAAATGTGCTAATTAAGTATTATCCTTATAAATCAGACATCTCTCTTTGCATTATAAAATAAAAAAATACAAAAATTAAAAACAACTTATAGACGAATAGTATAATCTTTTAAATTAATTGTCAATTATTTTTGGTACTTCCTGTTAATGCGTACTTTTTAATATGAAGAAATAAATGTAAAGCATAGTATACAAATACTCGTTCATCAGGCAATTGCATGCATATTTTAAAAAAAAGAAATGTATAAATCTTTATAACAATAATGAACAAATAGATTTTTAATTGCGCTGTTCACCAGTTTGTATGGCTTTTCCATACAAAGAAAAATGTGAAGAGCCTATATTTTTTTTGTCTTTTACTTTTATCTTATGACCTGACCTAAAAAAGAAGCGAATATCAAAAAGTGCTAATTTGCTGGAGGAACCTTAATTTTCAACAAATTATGCAACGAAATACAGTGTTTTTATCATTATACAGGTAAATAGAATCAAGAAATAAAAAAATCTATAAAGTAAACATCCTTGATTTTTCCATTTACCAGAATGTTATTTATTGCATTTTTAATCTCATTTTTAAGATTCTCTTTCCCATCAATAGATTCAATCTCATCTTTTCGTTTTGAACTTAAAATCCTATTTATAATATCTCTTATCTGAGCTTCTCTTTGAGCAAGTTCGGCACTTACAGCGGCATCTTTCTGAGTATAAGCTAAAGCTATAGTAACTCGCATAACATGAGGTTCATCTATATCAGCTGTATTTATTGTAAAGTCAGCCAGCTTAAGAGTATCATAAGGTGGTGTAACGTTTTTGTATGTTTCTTCTACACTTATTTTATCAGGTTTATCAGCAGTTTTTGTGGCAACAAGATATGCTACTGTTACAGTAATAGCCAGTAAAATAATTACCCCGATAGCATATAAAAGAATCCTGACGACACCAGAAGAAAGACCTTTAAATCCTTTTTTTTCAGTTTTCTTTTCTTCTTCTTTTTCCTCAGGTTCATTATCAACAAGTTCATTGTCATCTTGAAAATCTAAATCGTCCAGCTTATCTTTATTTTTATCTTCCGCCACTATAGCCTCCAAAATCAATAATCTCATATTTTAAAGTTTAAAATAATTTTATTACTGAAAATATAAATTTCAAATTTTAAAGTAAAAAAATAAATATACTTATTTCTAACTTTTAAGAAAATATTGTCAAGGAAAGAAAAATTATTAACAAAGCAAAATTAATCAATCCTCCTGCCGTAAAATAACAATCTCAACTCTTCTATTATAAGCTCTTCCTTCAGGAGTCTCATTGGTTTCAATTGGTCTTGTATCTCCAAATGCAACAGCAGACATCCTATTGCTCGAAATGCCTAAAAACTCTAAATACAAAAGAACATTAATAGCTCTTTTAGCTGATAGATCCCAGTTGGTTGGATATAGTTTGGATAATTCACTACCAAATGGTATAGTTGTATTGTCTGTATGTCCTTCTATCCTTATTTTATTGGGAAGTAATTCGAAAGCTTTATAAATCCTCTGCAGAACTTCAATACCATCCTGATTTAATTCTGCCGATCCAGGTTTAAAATAAAAATCTGAACCTAATGTTATAACCAGCCCTCTTTCTTCAAGTTGAACCTTAACTTTCTTGGCCAGTATCTCAGGCTGGAACAAAGATACCGCCTTCTCGACAGCCCTAGCCAGGCTTTGCCCCCTTTCATTTGAAGGTAAAGATTCTATTCTTGAACCCATCTCTGCAAGTTGCCCGGGTTCAAAAGACATCCCACCAGTCATAGGCCCCATGCCTCCTTTGAAAGGTGAAGGAAAAAATCTTGGGATATTTTCCACTTCAACATCAGCTAATACATAAAGTAAAATAAAAAAACATAGCAATAAATTATTTAAATCTGACATCGTAGTAATCCACGATGGAGCTTTAGCAACCTTTTCCTTTTTTCTTCCCATTAATCTTCCTAACAAAAGTTAAAATTACTAAATAAGCATTGAAATTTGATTTAAATTCAATAAAAAATAAAAATAGTTTACTGGACAAATTTGTGCTTCTCTATTATTAACTTCTTTTTTGCGGTTAAACAATATAAAGAAAAAAGCTAAGAATAAAAACAAATAGTAACTATATATTTTTAATACTTCTTTCAGAATTTGTACATTTCTTTTTTTTTAAACGCTCATTTGTCCGATAAACGAAAGTTAACACATTAGCTCTAAATCTATTCTTTATAATGATAAAAAGCATACATTAACGAAAGTACAATAAAATAAAATTCATCTTTACCTTTTGGAAATGCAAAAAGACATATTAATCTCCCATCTCCCTATTTATTGCTTCTCTCATTGATGGAGCAAGAAAAGATATCAATTTGTCTTTTAAAATTCTGGGGTTTTCACCAGCCTGTATAGACATAATACCTTCAAGCATTATATCTTTAATAAGCATTTCCTGTGAATCTCTATCTTCAAGTTTTGTCTTAAAGGGATGAGCTATAATGTTTGCTCCAATTGTTCCATAGAAGGTAGTTACTAATGCTGTTGAAAGCGATTGACCAAGAGCCTCTTTGTTAGAAAGCTGTGTTAACATCAAGACAAGCCCTATAAGTGTTCCTATCATACCAAAAGCAGGGAAAAAACTATCAAGCTTATCGAAAACAAGTTGATTTTGACCATGTCTATCAAGAATCTTATCCATCTCTATTTGTAAAACATTCTTGATCTTTTCTGGTTCAGTTCCATCAACTACTAGTTGAATACCCTTCTTCATAAAAGGATCTGTAAGCTCAGCTATATCATCTTCAAGTGCAAGTATCCCTTCTCTTCTCGCTTTCTCAGAAAAAGTTATCAGCATTTTTATTATTGAACTTGGATCATAAACAGGAGCTGTGAAAACAAATTTTGCATATTTTGGCATTGATAAAAAACGGGATAGAGGAACACTTGTCAATGCACAAGCAAGACCACCACCGAATGTTATAAAAACAGAAGGGAGATCAAAAAACATACTCAGTGCACCAACACCTCCACCAGCTGTTACAATACCAAAAACTACCATTACAACTCCAGTAATTACACCAATAACAGATGCTAGATCAAGCATATTCTTCCCCCAAAATTAAAAATAATATTACAGTTCACTCTTAAAAATCCCTATTTTCTTTCTATACTCAATTATTCTATCAATAACCTGTTCTGGTCTTTCTTTAACATAGATTGTCGTACCATCGAGAAGTGATATTAAAGTGTCTGGAACAGACTCAATATATTCTATTATATGAGGGTTTAGATAAAACTCTTTTCCATTAATTCTGGTCAATTTAATCATTCTTTCCTCTTTTAACATCAATCCTTCTTTTGCTGTAAATATTAAAGAAAGTATAAATATTCATTTTCTATATAGCTTTGTTTACATCAAAAAAATAATATTACAATAGTCTTATAAATAAGTGCAATATTACCTTTTCAGACCCATTATCACCTGGAGCATCTGATCAGCAGTTTGTATAGTCTTTGAATTTGCTTCAAAACCCCTTTGAGTGACTATCATATCGGTAAATTCTTCGGAAAGATCAACATTGCTCATCTCAAGAGCGCCAGCAACAAGAGCTCCCTTACCTGCTGTATTTGCAGCCGAGACATTTGCCATCCCTGAGTTAATAGTTTGAACAAAATTATTGTCTCCTACCTTCTGAAGTCCTTCAGGATTAGTAAATGTAGCAAGAGCTACCTGACCCAGAGCTATCTTCTCTCCATTTGAATAAATACCTGTGACAACACCCTGATTATCTATGACAAATGTCTCAAGGTAACCCATGGTATATCCATCCTGATCTATTGCTTTAGTTGTAGTTGGAGAAGCAAACTGAGTAATACCATCATATTGCCCACTGGTTCCTAAATTTAATTGTATATTCTGTTGCTGACCATCAGGTAGAACAAAACTAGCATTAGCTATAAGATTTCCAACATTTATAATATCAGACGGAGCACCAGGATTTGCAGGATTATCTGAGGTTGATAAAATGGCTCCCTCATTGTTAAATTGCAGTAAAATGGAGTTAGAATCGTTGATGTTGTTCCCGGGAATATCAAGCTGTATCTGGACATCCGGGAGATCCAGCATTGTTGCTGTGCAGGTCCACTGGTTTACAGTTCCTGGAATTCTTGTAAATGAAAGTTGCAGCTGGTGCTTATTACCTTTGCTATCAAAAATATCGATAGTCGTTTTATGAACACTGGCAGCTATTTCCTCTTCTGTTGGCTCTCTTCCCTCAGGCAGTGCTGCCGTTTCTGAATTTAGATTTGATTTATAATCTACCCTTGAAGTAGCTTTAGCTGGAGATTTTCCTCCAATAGGAATAGTTATATCGCCTATTGGATTAGCAGTATTTATAATATATTTTCCATTGACAAATTCAGAGTTCCAACCTTGAATCCTGAATCCATTTGAAGGATTTACCAGAACTCCATCTTTATCTATGCCAAAGACACCGGTTCTTGAATAGAAAACATTTTCACCTTTTTTTTCAATGAAAAATCCTTCTCCAGTTATAGCAAGATCAAGATTCCTTCCTGTTGTTTGCAATGCACCCTGTGTAAAGATAGTTCCTATCTGAGCTATGGACATACCAAGACCTATCTGTTTTGGATTTATACCACCTACTTCAACTGTAGGAGCTGCTGCACCAGACATATTCTGATATAATAAATCCTGAAAGCTCACTCTATTCTTTTTAAAACCGTATGTATTAACATTTGATACGTTATTACCTATAACATCCATCCTGACCTGATGATTTTGAAGTCCAGAAACTCCTGAATAAAGACATCGCATCATAATTATCTCCTTATAATTTTATTATTATTAAAAACCTCTATTAACTTATCTTAAATTCTCATACCCTTCGCCTATTTCTGGTTAATAATTCTTTTTTCTACATTTACCCACAATTTTCTTTGCAAGCCAAAGTCCTATAAAGAAGCAAAGAGTCAATTTTTCTATTTATTTACCCAAGCCTTGTTGCAAAGAACCAATTATCTTACATAAAATGGATCATAATAATAGTCATTTACCGTTTTTGGATTATTAGAAAGACTATTATGATTTTCGATAATATCACCATCTATCTGATAATTTATATCATCAAGTGTGTAACTAATTTTACTATCTTCCCCATGCCCTGTATTATTTATCTGATATTTATTATCAATTTCATTTGTACTTGCTTTATTTACAAGAGTAGTATCTGTTTGACTATAAGAATTACTGGAATTATTGCTAGCTTCACTTTCCACTTTATCTTCTGATGACTCATCTTTTGCTGCTTCAGGTGAGATAGATGAATCATTTTGCTGGTAAATAGAAGGTATCCCTATCTCGTAAATAAATGATGTTGGATATAAAGAATTATTAACTTCAACTTTAGGCATTCCTGCTTCAAAAACAACATTAGTTACAACTCCACTATCTACTCCATAAGGAGTCTGAATTTTCACTTCAGTTCCCAAAAGTGAAAGTGTTTGATTTACCAAAAATCCTTGATTTAAAAGAGATAAAGTATCATTTACCTGTTTCATCTGCTCTAAACTAGAAAATTGAGCCATTTGCCCAATAAACTCCTTATCTTCAAGAGGTTTTGTAGGATCCTGATGTTGCAATTGGGTTATTAAAAGTTTTAAAAAATCATCTTTCCCAAGTTCCTGTTTCCTTTCCTTACCGTCAAGCATCAAAGATTTATTGAATGATTCGACAAGCATCTGAGTTCTTGCATAGTCTTCTTTTGTTTGAAAGGTATTTATTTGACTTATTTCAGACATATTATCTCCATTTAAATTAAATTATTTTGTTGACAATTTTCCCGATACTTCGATTTACCTTGTTTATCTGCCCTGCAAATGATGAAGGATCAAATTCCACATGATCATCTTCATGTAATGAAAATCTGTCATTTGAATTAATGAATTCTCCAAAATCATTTTCAGTAGAATCATTATTATCGCTTCGAACATCAACATTAAAATCAGTAAGATTGAATCCTTGTTGTGAAAAATAAAATGATAGATTTTCACTGTCATTCATCAAAATCTGTTTTGCTTCCTCATTTAGTACTGTCGCAGCTAAAGAAATATCTTTCCCATCTTTACGTAAGATAAGTTCCAGTTCACCAAGATCTTCCGGATATAACTTCATGTTTACTAAAAATCCTTTCCCAAAAGAATTAATCGTTATAGAATCAAGCATATTTGAAAAATCTTGTGCTGTTGCCCTGTAAAATTTGGAAATGTTTGAATAAATATGAAGAAGAATAGAAGAAATATTATTACTTGAAGAGTTATTGATTCCAATTTGATTAAAATATAACTGAATTAGTGATTGAAAATTTGTTGAGTCAATAGAATTGTTTTTAAAAATTTCTTTTAAGCCAGACTTTAGTCCTTTTGTTTTTTCACCTGAAAATTCAAAATCTTTTGAATTTGCAAGATCAAAGTTCAGAGATCTTTTTTGAATTCCTTTAAGAGCTGTAAGTGATGATTCATCCATCAGGTTGTCATTTTCAAGGCTAAAATCATGTTTACCTGAAATTTCTTCATCTTCAATACTGTTTTTTAAAGATAACTTTCCTGCTGATTTTAGATCTTTAACATTTTGTAAAGATCCAGGGTTATCAATCTGCTTTTCACTTATGAAAAATTTCTTTTTTTCATTCAGATCAGTAGATTTGTTTATTTCTCCCCGAGCCTTACTTAAAAGCATTTGACTATCAGCTTCTTTAAGAGAAATATCAATATTATAAAGTAAACTTGAATCAATATTACTCTTTAAATCTGAAACAACAGATGAAGATATAGATTTTGCAGATTTAGTTTTTAAAGATTTTTCAGCAGCATCACAAAAACCAAATGTCTTTTTATCCATCCTTGGATAATTCTTTGCCTCCGTGCGCCTTAAGCCCAAAAGCTCTTGCTGGATGGTCGAGCTAACCATCGTTTTTTCATTGTAAATAAACTTAACTCGTTTTTTTCCAGTTACACCAGTTTTTTGGTCTTCTAAAAGTAACTCTTTAAATGTTTTTTTTGCTTCATCCTTTTTTAGCTTAGATACATTTTTTAAACGAGTTGAATCTTCCCCCCCATCAATCCCTTGAGGGATAGTGGGAAGAATGAGTTTCACGGATCCTCCTTGTTGTGGCTATTATGGCGCTGGACTATAAGTTGTAGCTCCTTCTACCTTGTATTCACTAATCTTTGCTGCTCGATCAGGTGGCATCAAACTCACAAGATAAGGCACCAATGAACTTTCACCGATCTGGGCAAAGTATTCATCCATGGCACGAAGAATATCTACAACTTTGAGAATATCCATACTATTCAAAACCTTTACTGCCTGTTCTGGTGGCATGTTTATAAATTGAATAGCTTCTTTTTTGATATTCTCTTTATAATCTTCGTACTCTTTTAATTTTCGATAAATATTTTCTTCTTTTTGTTTAAAAGAAAGTTCTGATTCAGAAAGAATCTTCTCTTTTTCTTTTATCTGTTCATCTTTTGCTTTGAGTTCATTTTCATATTGATTCAACTGAGTAAACATAGAATCATAAGATAATCTTAACTTTGAATAATATTCTTTCTCTAAAAGAAAGGGGTCAGTGATATCTTTACCGTAAGATATAAGAGGAACTTTCGATACAATTTTGCTAAGAGCCCTTGGAAGATTAAGTAGGCCAAGATAGTTGAACCAGTAAACAACTGAAATAATAAGTATTATCAAAAATATTAACAAAAACATCACTGTTAGGCTATGTTTAGCCTGCATTTTGACCACCTATAAATTTTATATTTAATGTATTTTAAATTTTTTATTATAAAACTCTGTAGTTCCAACTTCATCAAACATTTTTGATTCTTCTACTAAAGATTCCTTATAATATTTTTGATATCTTTTTTCTTTAAGTTTTTGCATAACTTTTTCTTCTTTCCTGGCTTCTATGTATATTGCTTTTCTTCTATTATACTCAGGGGTAAGCTCATCTATTCTATTTTCAAGGTATTTTATTTCAGCAGCAATTGCATCAAAATATTTTCTATAGTTTAATTCCAGACCTGGATCTTTTATCTCTGGTGGATTTAAAAGAAAATCTGTATAATCTCTTATTTTACTCTTCATATTTTCGATTAACGAAGCAATTTCACTAAATTCTATCTCCCTTTGCCTTCTAATAAACGATTTCATATGAAGCAATTTTTCGTATCTAAAAGAAAAAGCTCTCATTCTGACCTCTAATAAAAAATAGAAAGATCATTTATTATAAAAAATAAGCACAATATAAAGATTAAAAAATAATTCTAATGAGATAATTGTTGTATGTAAAGGGTTTAAAATTAAATCTAATCGATGTTTTAATATAAAAAATATAAAAAAATCTAAAGTGTAAACAATATTTCTTTACATATAACCAGGTTCTTCTTCAGAAGTTCTGGATTCAAATATCTGTGAAAGAAGCCTCATACTTTCCTCAAAACTATAACCTTCACTAACTTCCTGAGAAAGAAAACTCTGTATTGCCTTTATGTTATCTATTGCATAATCTATATCTGGATTTGTTCCTCTGGAATAAGCCCCAATTGAAATAAGATCTTCATTTTCCGTGTATGTTGCGATAATATTTCTTAACTTTTTAACAAGCTCTTTTTGTTCTTTACTGGCAATATTGGAATACAGCCTTGATATAGACTTTAGTATATCTATTGAAGGGTATTGACCCTTTTCGGCGATACTTCGACTAAGAATGATATGTCCATCCAGAACACCTCTTACAGTGTCTGAAATAGGTTCGTTTACATCATCACCTTCAACAAGAACTGTATAAATACCAGTAATACTCCCCTTATCGGAACATCCCGCTCTTTCAAATATCTTAGGAAGAAGAGTGAATACAGATGTTGGATAACCTCTAGTAGCAGGTGGTTCACCTATTGAAAGACCTATTTCTCTTTGAGCCCATGCAAATCTTGTCATACTATCGACCATCAGTAGGACATCCTTTCCTTCATCTCTGAAGTACTCAGCGATAGTTTGAGCAACATATATTGAACGAACTCTCTCTAAAGGAGAAGCATCTGAGGTAGCAACAACAACAACAGATCTTTTTAAGCCATCTTCCTGTAAAATATCTTCTATAAACTCTTTAACTTCTCTCCCTCTTTCCCCTATCAAGCATATAACATTGACATCCGCTTCTGTATAGTGAGCTATCATACCAAGCAAAGTAGATTTTCCAACACCTGAACCTGAAAATATACCAATTCTTTGCCCTTTTCCAAGTGTTAGAGGTATATCTATTGCTTTTATGCCAACTGAAAGTCTCTCTGTTATTCTTCTTCTTGATAAAGAAGATGGGGCATTATTAAAGATCGGATATCTAACTGAAGAATAGATCTCTCCTTTCGTATCTATGGGTTCACCCATTCCATTAAGGACTCTTCCAAGTAATCTATCTGATACAGGTATAGATAGTGGTTCTCCAGTGGCAATAATAACTTGATTTGGTTCAACACCAACCATTTCAGAAAGAGGCATAAGCATCATCTCTCTTTCATTAAATCCAACGACCTCGACTTTTATATAATCGCTAAGATCATCTGGATTTTCTTTATCTTTAAATATTTTACATATCTCTCCAATCTGTGCGTGTGGTCCTTTACCTTTTATTAAAAATCCAATAACCTCTTTGACTTTGCCTCTATATTTTATAGGATCTATGGCTTCGATTGTTTTTTCATACTTATCATAGACACTCATCTATTTAGACTCCTCTATCATTCTCTTTTTAATAGGCATAAGTTCGAGTATCTTATCCTCTATCTCTTTAAGCTGCAAAGAAATCCTGGCATCTATCTCTCCAAAATCGGTTTCAATTATACACCCACCTCGTTCAATTGAAGAATCTTCAAGAAATTGTATGCCTTCGAGTCCTTCAATCATCTTTATAAAATCTTCCTTGTGTTTTGTAGCCATAGCTATGTCATCAAGATTAACACGGATGATAACATTTTTAGAACCTTTAACTTTTTTTAATGCTTCAACAACATTGTTAATTATGACAGTTTTTTGATTTTCGGTGATTATTTTTATTATCTTTTTGACAATCAAAAGAACTATTGAAACTATTTGATATTCTGTTCCTTCAATTATTTCAGTTCTTTTCGCAATAATCTCGGAAATAATCTTATGCATTCTTTCAATTAACCTGGTAACTTCCTCATTCCCCTTCTCATATCCTTCTTTATAACCCTGATCAAAGCCTTGCTTTTTATTCTCCTCAATTATTTCGTTACTCTTTTTCATTGCCTCGTTAATAATCTGTTCTGCTTCAGCTTTTGCATTATCGATAATATGCTCCGCTTCAGCCTTGACTTTATCAATCTCAATATTTGCTTGAGCCTTAGATTCTTTAATCTTTGCAAAGGCAAGATCTTCTGCTTTTTCTATTATCTCCTTAGCTTCAGCTTCAGCTTTTTGCTTCATATTTTCAAATTCAATTTTCCACTGCTCTCTGAGAGAATCAATCTCTTTTTTGACTTCTTCAACTGATGGGCCTTTCCAGGTTGATGATACTACTTCTTCCCCTTCTTTAGTCTCGATTATTGTTTCTTTTGACTTAATTTTAGGAGGAGGAATAATATATTTTTTCTCTAAAGGTTTAACCTCATATTCTTTCAATACATTTTTAGCCATAGTATACCTTTATTATTATAAATTATAAAGCCGGAATCAGTAAACAAGTTCATCTTCACTTCCACGAGAAATAGTTATCTCCCCAGAAGTCTCAAGTTTTCTTATGATCGAAACTATCTTCGATTGTGCTTCTTCAACATCTTTCAACCTTATAGGACCCATAAATTGCATATCTTCTTTCAGTAAAGTAGCACCTCTTTTGGACATATTTCTAAATATTTTATCTTGAACTTCAGCTTCAACATTCTTTAAAGCCTTAGCAAGATCATTTGTATCAACTTCTCTAATAAGACGCTGAACAGATCTATCGTCAAGCTGAACGATATCTTCAAATACAAACATATTCTTTTTTATCTCTTCAGCAAGTTCTGGATCTTCTTCTTCGAGTTTTTCAAGAATGTTTTTCTGAGTAGTTTGATCAGATGAATTTAGTATATTAACTGCAGCTGGCACTCCACCAACACTGGCAAACTCTTCCGAAGCTATAGCAGATATCTGCCTTTCAAGTATTCTTTCAACCTCTCTAACTATTTCAGGTGAAGTTCTGTCCATCTTTGCAACTCTTCTTGTGACATCAGCCTGAAGGTTAGGATTAAGTTGCTGAAGTATTGTTGCAGCTTTTTTCATATCAAGATAAGATAATATAAGTGCTATAGTTTGTGGATGTTCATTCTGTATAAAGTTTATGAGATGTTGTGGATCTGTCCTTCTAGCAAACTCAAAAGGTCTAACAGCCATAGTTGTTGTCAATCTATTGATAATATCAACAGCCTTTTGAGAACCTAATGCTTTTTCCAGAAGCTCTTTCGCATAATCAAGACCACCGGTAGTAATGAAGTCCTGAGCCATCATAAGTTCCTGAAATTCCATCAGAACTTTATCTCTTTCCTCAGGATCTACCTTTTCTATCCTGGCTATTTCATAAGTTATAGAGTCAACTTCTTCTTCTTTAAGGTATTTTAATACCTGAGATGCAACTTCAGAACCAAGAGTAACTAAAAAAATAGCTGCTTTTCTTTTACCGGTTAATTTTGTCTTTTCCTTTGTTTTAGGTGCAGCTTTTCCCATTTTTCCACCTCTTTAGAGACTAATGATAAACATATTTATTTTAATAATTATGCACTTCCCCAATTGCGGAAGAAAAAACTTTATGTAACATCCTCAGCAAGCCAGGTTCTGATAAGTTTAGCAACTTCTTCAGGATGCTCTCTTGCAATATTGATAGCATTTTCCTGCATTTCAAGTCTAGCTTTCTCTTCCATAGAAAGTTCAACTTCGATCCCTTCCTTTTCAGCTGCCCTCAAAGCCTTTTCTCTGAGTTCCTGCTGTTTTCGAAGAAGTTCTTCTTCCTTTAATTTTTTTCTTCGCTGTAATTCTGCAGCAATAACTCTATATAAAACAATAATCAGTAAAAATAAAAGGATGGAAACAAAAGAAGTTATAAGTGCTTTTCTTATAAGTTCTTTTCTTTTAATAATAGCATCTTCTGCAGAAAATTCTGTTTCATGGTTAAAAGGGATATTCTGAACAGTCACCATATCTCCTCTTGCCTTATCGTAACCTATAGCACCTTTTATGACCTGTTCGATCTTTGTAAGTTCCTCTTGCTCAACAGGGGTATATTTTCTCTTATAACCAAGCTTAGTTTTATCGACAACCAGGTTCCCTTTTTCATCTACCTCTATCTCCCATTTACCATCAACAACTACAGAACAGGTTATTTTGTTAATCTGATAAGGAGTGAGAGATGTTGTAACCTTTTCCTTTGAAATCTCATAATTTTTGGTTTGCTGGTTTTCATTCATGACTATGGAACTTGGTAAGAGTTCCTTGTAACCCGGAGGGACATTTGGTTCAGTTCCAGGTGGTCCTTCGGGAATAGTCTGAGGACCTTTATACTCTTTATTTATTGTTTGTTCAGATATCGTGACATTAGGAGCTATAACCGAATCATCATATGGAGTATTTGGATTGTCTTCTTTCAAAACCGTTGGTATTATCTTATCAGCTTCACTTTTTATCTGATCAAATTTAATATCTATATCGAGTTGAATATCAACCTTATTTTGTCCAATTATTTTCTGTAATTGTTCACGAATTCTTTGTTCTATCTTTACCCTTTCTCTTTCTTTTATCTGAAGTTGTTGTTTAACGATTTCCAGGTAACTGGACTGATCTTCAGAAGAAAAATCTGAAATAATATTTCCAGAAGGGTCTGTAATTACGACATTTTCTTCTTTTAATCCAGGTATTCCAAAGGCAACTAGTTTTTTAATGCCTTCTATCTGTTTTCTATTTTCAAGAAGTGTGGAATATGGTTTAGGAATTATAGTTAAGGAAGCAGTAACAGGTTCAGCATTTGTAGAAAAAAGAGTTTCCTTTGGCCAGGCAACATTTAGATAGCAATCTTCAATACCATCTAAAAGCTTAAGTTGTCGTTCAATCTCACCTTTCACGGCTCTTTTGAGGTTAACATCTCTTTCAAAGTCCGTTGTTGTCCACTTCTGAGTATCAAAGAGTTCCCAACCGGTGACATTATTTGGGATAACTCCCTGTTGACCAAGTTTCATCCTGAGAGTTTCAGCAGTTTTTGTATCTTTAACTACTATATATTTGTCATCTTTAGTAGAGAAGTCAACATTCATATCACTCAGTGCTTTTGTTACCTTGGCATAATCCTCTGGTGTCAATGGTTTTTGAAAAAGAAGAGTCTTATCCGGTTTTGATGAAAAAGATATAATTAGAATCAAAGCAATGATTATAGCAGCAGCAACACTGATAATGATTATTTTTTGATTTTTGTTCAATTTCGAAAATGTATTTTTGAAAAAATCAACAATTTTTTTGAAAAAATCACCCATACCCCCCCCTGTAAAAAGCTCCTTCTCCTGCTTTCCTCCTGAATCAATTCATATAAAAAGTTAAAACCTGCAGCAAAATCTTATTTGCTTGCAGAAATAGATAATACTATCTTCTAGATTTCTAACAATAAATTACATTTATTATAATTATAATACAAAATTAAACATATTCAACTTAATGTTAATTTACCTTATATTTATAAGTTCTTTATATCCAGTAATTAGTTTATTGATAATCGATTTCGTAAGGTTTAAGGCGACTTCAGCTTCTTTAGCAGCTATGGTAACCTCATCTATATTTGTATTATCAGGATCGACAATGAGTTGTTGCTGCAAAAGCTCAGCTGATACTATAGAATCATTTGTATCCAAAACTGAACCTTTTAAATAATCGAGAAAATTTGCAGATGCTGGTTCAGCTTTGTCTATATAATTGAAGTGATTATTGTAAAGTGCCTTCATCTTTACAATATGACCATCTGGAGAAATATTTGAAAGTTTTGAAACATTTGATGTTTGAACGCTTGAATTAAAAATGCTGGATAATGAACTGGTTTGACCAATATTCTGCATACCCCTCCCCCCAAAATAATAAACTCTTGGAAAAAAATAATTGAACAAATTATATATATATTATCTTAACTTTTAAAATTTATATAAGCAATAATTTGAATAAAAAGTGCAATTAATCTACGTTGTAATATTTATATTATAGTTTTTTTATAAATCAAGGTTATTTTATTAATTTTTTCATTTTTTTTAACTTTTTTTAAAGATTTTTTTTATCTAAAATTCAAACAATTTTCATAAATAACCTGATAAAAATAAAATGTTTTACTTTAACATATCTATGCTTCGCATATAGAGCTGTTTTGCGTTTGTTATAACGACACTATTGGCTTCATAACTTCTTGAAGCACTTATAAGGTCTGTCATCTCTTTTACTATATTTACATTTGGCATCAAGACATAACCTTTTTTAGGACCAGACTGAATGGCATCGGGATGATTTGGATCCCAGACAAGTCTAAATGGCGAGCTGTCTGACTCAATTTTAACAACCTTAACTCCTTTCCCACTGCTTTGTTCAAAACCAGGTGGCGTAAAAGGTGAAAGGAACTGTGGCTGTTCATCATATGTTCGAAATATTACCATTTTTCTTTGATAAGCTCCACCCTCTGGTGTCCTGGTAGTGTTGGCGTTTGCAATATTGTTTGCTATTACATCCATTCTTAATCTTTGTGCAGAAAGTCCAGTTGAGGCTATATTAAAAGAGTCGAGCATAAGTACCTCTTTTAGGTTTAATCATTTACTTCTTTGAATATAATTACATTTACTTTTTGCTTCTCAAAATATCGACATAAATTTTTTTTTGATTACTAGCAATATCAAAATTTTTTTGCTTTATATTTTCTTTTTTTTATCAACCAGAGGATTTTCAAAATAAAGTTGCTTAAAACATAATTTTTACAATGTGATTAAGGGTATGTCATACTCTATAAAGGTAATAACTATGGTAATATATATTATGTTGACTATGAAAGTTCAACTTATATTACACTTTATAAAAGTAAAGATTATGATGGTCTATAGTGTGTTGATGATAAATGTAATTTCATTTAATCAGTGTAAATTTAAGTTTTTAAAGCATAAAATCTTTTATGAATGTAATATCTATACGAGCAATTTACTAAGTAACATAGTTATTTATCACAATTTGCTGTTTACAAATTGTTTTTTACGCTTATTTAATATTTACTCACTAATTTGTTTTCATAAAATATTTAAAGAAAAATGTGAAGAGCCTATTTATACTTATGTTTGTGAAAAACCTAATCGATAACTCTTGTAAAATATCCTTTATATTTTTATAAGATTCTATTTAGCTTTCATTTATAAGCATTTTAGTCATGATTTTGTAATTAAGGAAAGATTTTAAGATTTAATTTTAGTCTTAAACAAAATTTTTTCTAATTTTTTTAACATTCGGCTCAAGATTTATGGCTATATCAGTAGCAAGTTGCACATTGTTGTATATTAAAGCTTTGTTAGCCTTAACTGTCTTGCCTTCACTCAGTATGGAAAGTTGTTCTAAAAGAAAAGGAGTAACAGCTTTACCTGAAATGTGCTTTTGTGTCATCTGTTCAAGAGCTTTTTCAAGTATAAAGTTAATTTCTTCATAAGGAAGTTCTTCTTCCTCTGGTATAGGATTGGCAACGAGTAATGATGCTTTTGCAGAAGTTTCCTGCATAAAAAGGAAAGCATCAACAATATATGAAACATTATCTGTCGTGAAACCAAGCTTATGACCCGATTTTCTAGAATAGAACACGGGGAACTCATCTGTTTTGTAACCTACTATTGGTACTTCTAAAGTCTCAAGCATCTCAAGAGTTTTTGGTATATCCAGTATAGACTTACATCCAGCACTAACAACTATAGCTGAGTATTTTGGTAAAGCCATCAAATCGGATGAGATATCGAATGTTTTATTTACATCCCTGTGTACACCACCTATCCCACCTGTGGCAAAAGTTGCTATTCCAGCAAAATCAGCAAGGAAAAGCGTTGCTGATACAGTAGTTCCTGCTGAAATTTTTTGAGCATAACAAAGAGAGATATCTTTTGCCGCAGCTTTCATAATATTTCCAGAATGTTCGCTTTTTGCAAGTATTTCTATCTCCTTTTCATCGAGTCCTATTGTGGGAACACCATCGATAATCCCTATCGTAGCTGCAACAATTCCTTTATTTTTTATCAATTTTTCACACTCAAAAGCAACTTCGATGTTATGTGGGTAAGATAAACCGTGAGAGATAATGGTTGATTCAAGTGCTACAACTGGAGTGCCTTTTTTTAAGGCATTTAAAACATTTCTTGCAATTTTGATTTCCATAAAATTCCTTATCAAAATAATTTTAAATTTATTTAATTTTTGATCTTTAAATTTCTATCTATTTAATTCCTTGAGATACTCTACAACTTTTTCGGATGCATAATTAATGGATTCTTCAATCTTTCTGGACATAAGAAAAGCTTCAATGATCTTGGATAATAAAAAATCTCCAGCACCAGTAGTATCATAAACATCTAATTCCTCTGGTGGCTTGAAATGAATAGGTTCTTTTAAATCCAATCCATATAAGATACTCCCATTTTCCCCATCAGTTTTCAATATATACTGAATATTTCTATCTCTAATCATCTGTTCTATATTTGAGTATCCTTCTAAAAGAGCATTGAACTCTATAACATCTGGAGCTGTAAAAAAAATATTTTTTAAAATATTAGCCACTCTCAAGGTTTTTTGTAAAGAAATAGTTTCAAAAAATATCTTGCATCCTTTTGAGTTTAAAAATAAAATAATCTTTTCGCACTCCTCTGGATCAAGATTTGAGTCAATAACGCATATATCCTTACTATCAACTTTTTCAAGTATTGGATGGATTATATCAAATGTTAAAGTTTTTTCAATAATTTCAAAATCAGCTGCTGCAACAAGACAATTTCCTCCTTCCATAAAAGCAGAATAAATAGATGTCTGGTATTTATCATTTTTTATTAAGCAAATATTATTATCAAAATTATCTCCAAAAACCTTAAAAGATGGCTGATATTCATAAATTTGAGTCTCGTTCGATTGAGAATCTTTATTATCATTGTAATTGATTTTATCAAGCTTCTTATCGTTTTTTTTAAAAATATCTTCTAAATTCAAATCAGTATTAATATTCTGAATGGCAATATTAAAATTTTGCCTTCTTACCTTTTCAACTACCAGTTGGCCAAATGCATCATTACCTATAGCTGAAATAAAGATATTATGATTGTACTCAAGATGATTGAGTATGTTGAATCCAACACCTCCCACTCTAATAGAGAATTTTAAGGGGTTCGATGTCCCAAGATCAAAGCATTTCTTTGAGGCAATAATATCCAGAGAAATTCCTCCAAATATATAGACCATAATTTTCCTGCTATATTTTATCTTTAATTTTTCATTGATACAAAACTATTTTAAAACAAGAATTATTTTTAGTCAAAATATGTAAAAAAAAGTTTTATTATAATTTTATTCAATAATAATTGAACAGTCCATGATGAAACGATTAATAAACTTTGCCTAAAAATAATGTTACAGGTAAAGATTGATTAAAAAAAATGAAAAAGAGAAATGCGATTTTAAAAAGAAAAGTTAAAAATAGAGTTTGAAAAAAGGAAAAGTTGTTACCAGGACTTTAAACAAAATGGGAGAAAGAATAGTCATATATTAAAAAGAGCATATCGAATAATCAAAAAAATAGAGCTTCTAAAGAAATTAAAAGATGAAATAAATGGACAGGTTTACTTTTGAAAAATAAGATTTAAAAATATTTCTAAAATTCAAATAGAAAAAAGAGAATTGGAGGTGGGGAGAGTTGAACTCCCGTCCTACAAGGTTCTGAAACTTACTTCTACATGCTTAGCCACTTTTCAATCTCATTTGATTCAAGTAATAAAATGGCAAACTTGAACCAAACCAGCCTGTTATTTACTTTTTTTCCCCACAGGCAAAAGGAAAAAAAGTTTCCCCTGTAATCGTGGGAAATGCTCACCCCAGGAGTAAGGAGAGTTTTCCCTGCTACATAAAAATTATGCAGCAAAAGCAAGTGAACTGTTGTCAGTTCTTAGTTTGCTAAGGTTTTAAGACTTTCAGCTGGTCTGCATGCAGCAAGAAACATCCCCAGGTAGTCGAAACCATTTTCACCCCCAGAAAATGGATGTTTATTATCAATTAACAATATTAAGATAGTAAATTTTTAAAAATCTGTCAACTAAAATAAATTTTTAGGTAAACTAAAAAATGATAAGAGTTTATTCCAGCATTTTTAGCTGCATCAATATTTACTAGCCTGTCATCAATATTAACCATATTCTATCTATTTTCAATTAAAAATTCCATGCAACTGACAATATTTCATCCATATAAATATCTTCCCTTTGCGCCTTCTGGTAGTTTTTTCAATATTTCTTCAATTAACTCATATCTTTGTTCTTTTAATGATGAGCTATCCGTAAAATAACTAACCCAATCAGGTAAGGTTGTTAAATCACTCATCATCCCGGCTTTATGAAATAAAAGTTCAACAAATATCACATCTTCATAAGCAGAGTTGATTTGCCCTCAAAGTTCTGGAAATACATCTATCAACTTTAGATCCCAACTTAAAGATGGATTTATTTCTATAAGTTTAGCTGTCAATGTAGCTGTCATAGATTTTGCTATTGAACTAATGTGCCATTTATCATTATTTGTAACATAGTTATCATCATCTTTTACATTTCTATAACCTATAGAACAAAAAACAGGCGGTCCATCATTATTTTTAACAGCCACAGTAATAGTTGGAAGATTATACTTGTACCTGACCTCTTCGAGTTCATATTCAAGTGTTCCTTCATCAAAGTTGATTTGTGGTAATTGCAGCTGACAACTTATTGGAAAAATTGTTAAGAAAAGCAAAACCAATTATTTTGCCTATTATTTCTCTTCATTTATAGTAATAATAAACCGATATTCTGGAATATTTTATATTTCTGATCTATGTTTTATCTGCAAATTTTTTGACATGCATCAACATCACAATTTTGTTTGTCATTCAGTTAGATATTTGCAGCCATCGGGATTCAATAAAATATATAAAATTTTTTATTGACTTTTTTACCTATTAAATCATTGTTTTAAGGTAAAATTATCTTTATATAATATTAGCTAAAGTTTTTCACAAAATTTTATAGTCTTTAATAGATAAAATTAGGAGGCAAAATGGTTAAATTATCCATTAATAATAAACAAATAGAAGTAGAAAATGGGACAACCATCTTACAAGCAGCCAGGAAATTTGGTATAAATATTCCTACACTTTGTTATCATGAAGATTTACCCCCTACTGGTCATTGTGGACTCTGTGTAGTTGAACAGAAAGGTGGAAAAACTGTAAGATCCTGTTCAACACCTGTTAGTGAAGGGATGGAAGTCTTCACTAATACACCATCATTATTCCGGGCTAGAAAAACAGTAGTAGAACTTTTACTCTCAAATCACCCAAATGATTGTCTATACTGCCCTAAAAATGGATTCTGTGAGTTACAAAAAGTTGCTGCATCGCTGGATTTAAGAAATATTACATATGATCATATAGATCGAACAGTTACAAAGGTAGACGATTCTTCAACTTCAATTATTTTAAGACCAGCATATTGTATTCAGTGCGGAAGATGCACATATGTTTGTCAAAACATACAAAATGTCCATGCTCTCGAAGTAAGCTATAGAGGATTTTCATCATTCGTTGGACCTACTATGGAAAGAGTCCTTAATGAGTCTGAATGTGTTAAATGTGGACAATGCTCAGCGCATTGCCCCGTTGGTGCAATTATTGAAAAAGATGATACAGCAAAAGTATGGGAAGCCTTGAACAATCCAGATCTTATAGTAGTTGCACAGGAAGCACCAGCCGTCAGAGTTGCTCTTGGAGAAGAGTTTGGCCTTCCAACTGGTACGAATGTCGTTAAGAAGATGTATACTGCTTTAAGAAAACTTGGATTTAAATATGTTTTTGATACAAACTTTGGAGCTGACCTTACTATTATGGAAGAAGCCACCGAATTTGCTCATATTTTCAAAGAGAGAAGTGAAGAACTCCCTCTTATAACTACCTGTTGCCCATCATGGGTCGATTACCTTGAGAAATTTTTCCCCGATCTTATAGAGCACTTTTCTACTTCAAAGTCTCCCCACCAGATGCTTGGAACCATGGTAAAGACATATTGGGCTTCAAAGATGGGGATAGATCCAAAAAAGATTTTTCTTGTATCTATAATGCCCTGCACTGCAAAAAAATATGAGATAGATAGAATGGAAGAGATGTATGCTTCAGGTTATAAAGACGTTGATGTAACCATAACTACACGAGAATTTGCTCGTATGATTAAATCCGTTGGGATAGATTTAGCCTCTTTAGAAGATAGCCAGGCTGACAGCCCCCTTGGAGAGTACTCTGGAGCAGGTACCATTTTTGGAGCATCTGGTGGAGTTATGGAAGCAGCTTTAAGAACCGCGTTCTATTTTATAACTGGTAAAGAACTATCCAACCCTGATATCCCATTTACCAGAGGTACAAGAGGAGTTAAGGAAGGAGAACTAGATATAGCCGGGAAAAAGGTAAGGATAGCTGTAGCATCAGGACTTTCAAATGTTGAGAAGATATTGAAAAAAGTTCAGCAGGCTAAACAAAATAATCTTGAAATGCCATATCACTTTATCGAAGTTATGGCATGTTTTGGCGGTTGTGTTGGTGGTGGTGGACAACCATATGGTTCAACTATCAAAAAACGAGAAATCAGGGCTCAATCACTCTATCAAGAAGATAAAAGCCTTCCCCATAGAGAATCTCATAACAACCCTTCTATAATAAAGCTATACGAAGAATTTCTTGAAAAACCCCAATCTGATAAGGCTAAAAGATATCTGCATACCCATTACATTCCAAGACCTTTATATAAAGGCGTACACGGCGGTAAATGGAGAGAATAGAAAAAATCTTTTTTCTTTAACTTTCGACTTTTGTATAATAAAGTTTTTTTCTTGACTTTCAACTTTAGAATTTGGACTGTTACACTTTAAACTGTTGTTATAATACAAAATTAATTATTTTATCCTGAACAAATATAATAGTTTTTATGTGGGCATTTTCAAGATATTTTTGAACCATGGGTAACTTCTTTGCCTCATTTTCCACATCTTGCCTGTTTGCTCCTGCTGGCATTTCTATTGTAGCTCTTTTTTTACCAGATATCATTATTGCATAAGTAACTGTTTCATCTTTTATCCTGCTTTCATCATAAGATGGCCACAAAACTTCTCGATCACCTGGTTTTAAAAATATAGGTTTTCCATCACCAACAGTTCCCCACAATTCCTCAGCAATGTGTGGTGCAAAAACAGAAAGTATAACAATATAGCTTTGAGCAACTTTTCGCGGTATACTTTCGAGATTTTGAAGTTCGTTCAAAAGTATCATAAGGGCTGATATTGCTGTGTTATATGCACTAATGGTTTCTATATCTTCTCCAACCTTTTTTATGGTTTTATGTAAAAGTCTATCAATATCAGGTGGTAGTGATTCCGCATCGAGTGATACAGATGTAAAATAGTCATAGATTCGATCAAGAAATCTTCTTATGCCTCCTATAGAATTTTTATTCCAGGGTTTTGATGTCTCTAAAGGTCCCATAAACATCTCGTACATTCTAAATGTATCTGCACCAAATTCTTTAACAATATCATCAGGATTTATAACATTTCCACGTGATTTACTCATCCTTTGATTATTTTCTCCAAGTATTAATCCCTGATTTCTAAGTTTCATAAATGGCTCTGCAGTTGTTACCAGACCAAGATCAAACAAAAATTTATGCCAGAATCTAGCATAAAGAAGGTGCAAAACAGCATGCTCTTTACCACCAACATATATATCAACAGGCATCCAGTAACTCTGTTTTTCAATGCTGGCAAACTCTTTATCATTATGTGGATCCGTGTATCTTAAGTAATACCAGCAACTTCCTGCCCAGTTAGGCATGGTGTTTGTTTCTCTTTTAGCATCAGCTCCACATTTGGGACATTTTACATTTACCCAGCTTGTTACCTTTGAAAGTGGTGAGGTTCCATCCCCAGCTGGTTCGTATGAATCAATGAGAGGAAGTAATAAAGGGAGTTGCTCATATTTTAATGGAACATGGCCACAGTCTGGACAATTTATTATCGGTATAGGCTCTCCCCAATATCTCTGTCTTGAAAATATCCAATCGCGAAGTTTATATGTTACAGCCCTTTTTCCTTTCTTCATTCGTTCAAGCTCTTCTATTATTCTTTCAGCACACTTTGAGGTAGGAAGACCACTAAACTGTGCCGAGTTAATAGAATATCCATCTTCAACATAAGGTTTATCAAGAGAAATAGCCATATCTCTTTCTGGAGCCACAACCTGGACTATAGGAAGCCTAAATTTACTGGCAAAATCGAAGTCCCTTTCATCATGAGCTGGAACTGCCATTATCGCTCCAGTCCCATAGTGCATAAGAATATAATCTGAAATATAGATAGGAAGTAACTTACCAGATAAAGGATGAATAGCATAAGAACCGGTAAAAGCTCCTGTTTTTTCCTTATTAAGGCTGGTTCTTTCGAGGTCCGATTTGTTCAAAGTCTTTTGCTTATAATCCAAAACTTCTTTTTTTTGTCCAGAAGTCGTAATCTTATCAACAAGAGGATGCTCAGGTGCAAGAACAAGATAGGTTGCACCAAAAATTGTATCTGCTCTTGTTGTAAAAACCTCTATCCTCTCGTTAAATTTGTCAATATCAAATATTATATTGGCACCTTCTGAACGACCTATCCAGTTTTTCTGCATGGTTTTTATATCGTCTGGCCAGTCAACCAGTTCAAGATCATCTAAAAGCCTATCTGCATAAGCTGTAATCTTTAAAAGCCATTGATCAATAAGTCTTCGCTCAACTGGCGTTCCACAACGTTCACAGCAGCCATTTACGACTTCCTCGTTTGCGACACCAGTTTTACAACTCGGACAGTAGTTAATGGGAGCTTTAGACTTGTAAGCCAGGCCTTTTTCAAAAAACTTTAAAAATATCCACTGTGTCCACTTGAAATATTCCGGATCAGTCGTACTAAAAGTTCTTGACCAGTCATATGAAAAACCCAATGACTTAATCTGACGTGTAAAGGTATTTATATTTTTTTGAGTTGTTATAGATGGATGAATCTTTGTCTTTATCGCATAGTTTTCTGCAGGAAGGCCAAAAGCATCCCACCCCATAGGATGTAAAACATTGTACCCATTTAACCTATAATAACGAGATAAAATATCTGTGGCAGTATATCCTTCTGGATGCCCAACATGTAAACCTTCTCCGGAAGGATAAGGGAACATATCGAGAATATATAACCTCTTTTCCTTTGGAAACGATAAATCCTCAGTTACTCTGTTTGATTCATTTTTTTCCCAGAATTCCTGCCATTTTTTTTCAATTTCCTGATGTGGATAACCTTCCATAGATTTTACCTCTTTAAAAACCAAAAATATTAAAGAAAAGATATTAGATTTTTGAATCAAGTCAATAGAAATCCTATAAAATCCTGTGTATAAAATTAAGTGCTTAGATAAACTCATCATTTTTTTAATAAATACTAATTTTTAGCTTGTGAATATTACTAAATAGGTTTTAATTCAAATCGTTATGGCTAGTTTTAATAGATTTTTTTCAAGTTACAAAAAAGTTATTAACAAAAAATTTTTTATAATTTACTTTATCTATTTCTCATTTTTCCTGGCAAATGGTCCTCTGGAAACTTCAATACCTCTTTTATTTGAGCATTATGGATTTCATGGTAATATCTATGGTGCATTTTTGTCGACTAATAGCATCATTAACATTATTCTTCCATCATTTATTGCTTATATGGCTCATAGATTTAGCTCGATGCTATTTGGTATGATAGCTATGTTAATAGGTTTTTTTGGAGCAATTTTAGCAGGATGCTTACCATCATGCATATATACAGTTTACCCGGCATGTCTTATGATAATGATCAGTAGAACTGTTTTTAATTATTCTTCTGGAAATGCAATAAATTATTCAATAGAATCGGATTCAAGAGGTAAATATTTTGCCATTAGAGATTTGTTCTTGTTTGGTTCAATTTCAATAGGCATGTTTTTAGGAAGTATCATAACTTCAAAAACAAATGTTTCAGTTTTGTTTTTTGGTTTTAGTTTTATCTTTTTTATTCCTATGTTTTTTATTAAAAGAACTGATAAAAATATTGCAAAAGTTCAAATAAAAGAAGAAACTATATCCAGGCAATCAAATGGTGATGATAAAAAAGATAAAAATCAATTTTTAAGTGTAATTAAAAATAAATATTTTTGGGGATTTCTTTTAGTTGGTTTTGGTTCAACAATTTATACGACATCGCTTTTTTTCCTGCCTCTATTAGGAACTTCAATAGGAATATCTGTTCCTAAAATATTATCTATGTTTGGAGCTATTACATTAGTTAACTCTATTGTTGCAATATTAATAGGTAATGTCTCTGATTTCATAAACAGAAAATGGCTGTTTGTTTTTGACAATGCTTTTGATATTATACCGGCTCTTATTTTTGCTTTTACTACTAATACTTATTTATTTATCGCTGGCATAGTTTGCACTATGATTAAGGATGCATTTGCACCTTCATCATTTGCATACCTATATGATTGTTTTCAAGATAAAAAAGGTATTGTTGTTCAGGGATTCCTTTCATCTATTGATAATGCATTAAGTTTTGTAGCACCTTTATTGATAGGTATTCTTTGGAATATTTCAAAAAAATGGGTTTTTTTGTTAGGGGCTTCAGGTTGTCTTTTTAGCTCTATTATAGCAATAATAACGCTTCCAGATGTTATCTCAAAAAAATAAGATATTTGCTCTTAATGCATACTTTTTAAGCTCTTCGTAGTTTTTCTTTGTATGGTTTAGCCATACAAAATAGCGAAGAGCGGCAAAATAATCTTTCAGATAAAATAGCATGTAATTTCTAAATTTAATTGATAAATAAACGATATATTTGATAGAGAAAAGATAAATAAAGGGAAATAAATGTTGGACTTAATCGATAAAGAGACAAATTCAGTGTACTATGGCGAGATCAATTCACCTATCAACCTGAACTATAAAGATTATATATTAAAAGATTTTTTTGATAAACCAATTCATGGTTTCTTAAAAAACTTCAGGTTTCATAAGTTTCATTTCTTTATGTTTGTGACGGATACACACCTTATCGGTGTCGGGATAGTTGATCTTACTTATTTAGCAGATATTTTTGCCTTCACATACAGCGTACAAACAAAAAAATTCATACAGATCGAAAGAAAGATGCCAGGACATATGAACCTTGATTTTCCAGTAAATCCAGATAATTACCTTATCAACTATAAAACAAAAAAAGAAAAATTAATCATTTCAAAGGATTTCGAAAAATCTATTCTCAACATTTCTATAGATTTTCCCGGCTTTTGTCAACTGGAATCAAGCTTTTTCTATGGTATGAAAACAAATAATCCATTAAGAGTCTGTGCTCCAAATGGTATTAACTGCTGGACTTTTACAGAAAAATGTACATCGATAAAGCCAGATCTTTTAAAGATAAAAGTAGAAAACGAAACTATTCATCCCCAGTTAAACAAATGCTCTCTTATATATGATCTTTCTATGGGTTATATGAAAAGGATGACTAACTGGCATTGGGCTGCTTTTTCGGCCGTTGATGCTGAACTTAATCTTTCTATCGGTGCAAACCTTGCATCCTTTATCAACGAAACATACACAACAGAAAATGCTATCTGGATTGGTGATGCGATGTTTAAACTTGATCAGGTAATATTTTCTTTTGAGAAAAATGATCCGGAAAAAAAGTGGTATATTTTCAATAAAGAAAAATCGATAAATTTAGAATTCAATCCTGTAAAGATAAGAGTTCAGAAAATCAATGCACTGGCCTTAAAAATATATTTTCGCCAATTTCTCGGAACATTTTCGGGCAAAATAAATGTAGGTGGTAAAAAAGAGGTAGAGTTCACCAATGCATGGGGTTTAACCGAGATCCAGCGGGCATACTGGTAATATCGATGTTTAAAAAAACATCTTTGGTCAAAAAACCATCTTGAGTTAAAAATTGAGCTAAAAAAAGCCATCTGGAAACAATATAACATCTTTAATATTGTTTTTTGAGAGTAGAATCATGACAAATCTATCAACTCCAAGAGCAATGCCAGAAGTCTGGGGCATTCCCTTTTTAAGATGAACTAAAAAATGTGCATCAAGTGGATATTCATTCATTCCTTTTTGTGCACGTATTATGCTTTCCTCTATGAATCTTTTCTCCTGAAGCTCTCCATCGGTAAGTTCATCAAATCCATTTGCAATTTCAACCCCATACATATAAAACTCAAATCTCTGTGCGACTTGCTGGTCATCTTCTGAAAGTCTTGCAAGCGAAGCTTGATACTCTGGGTACCCATAGATGAATGCTGCTGGTTTATCCTTTAAAAAAGGTTCGATTATCTGTATCATATCCTTATCAAATCTTGAAGGGTCAATTGTGGTGATCGGGTCCCATCCAGCAAGTTTTTTATAAAGATCCCTTATCTTAAAAATTTCAAAGGGTTTTTTTAAATCTTGCTCTATCTTCAAAAGTTTCTCTATGTCTATCTCACCACCGTAAAAATCCGTATTTTCATTTACTAGTTTAATTAACTCTTTTATCGACCTTCTGGTAAAATTTTCGATGTCTTCCATAAGATTTTCTATCCTGGCAGAAGTTCGATACCACTCAAGCATAGTGAACTCTGTCTCATGTGTTTCAGACAGATTTTCTTTTCGAAAACAATGAACAAATTGAAAGATTTTTTTGTAGCCAGCCATAACGAGTATCTTCATCTGTAGCTCGGGCGATGCTATCAAGAAGCGCTCTTCACTACGAAACGTCTCGATATTTGACTCTGGAGCAGGAGCAACAACTCTTATTGGAGTTTCTACTTCGAGAAACCCCTCATTCAGCAAGTAACTTCGTATTTCATAAATAATCTTCATCCTTGCATTCATAACAGACGCAATTCTTTGTAAACGAAATCTTTCTTTTTCTACAAGTATATCTTCAACTTTTTCGCTATAACGGATTCCCATTCTTTTTCCCCTCTTTTATCAAACAAAGGTTCAATACAAAGTTTTATCGTTAAAAAAAACTTT
>JAAYUW010000043.1 GCA_012517545.1 Exilispira sp. | reverse complement strand
TAAACAATCTTGGTGTAAAGCCATAATATTTGCCAGAAGCATGTATCTTTTCACAGTGCATTTGAAAAAGTGTCTTTGAGCATACTGGAGAGATAGGAAACATCCCTTTGGGATGCTCAAAGCCAAGTCTTGAGCCCTGGCCACCAGCTACCATAAAAAAAGCCACTTCACCATTCTTTAAGGCTTTTTCTCCATATGAACGAAAAAAACTTTCATCCACTTTGCTATTTTCTAAAACTTCAGCTGGTTTAATCTCGCTATATTGAAACTTTTTTTGATCTTTTGTATCTTTTACAATATGAAAAAATGATGAAATATCAAGCTTCTTAAGGTTTGCAATAAGAATGCTTCTTTTATCTTCTGAAAGATTATCAAGATGTTTTAAAAGAAGATATTGGTTATTAGCTTCAAGGATTTCTCTAATTTCTTGTTCACTCATATTTACCTCCATTAAAATTATTTTTTTAATATTGATAAGAATATTCCAAGAAATTGTTTTATAAGTAGTTAATCTAATTATAGTATTCTGATATTATCTAATATATTATGAGTCTTATATATTATAAGTTTTAAATTTGCAAAATAAAAAAATAGACAGTTTTATTTCAAAGTTGTCTATATTCTCCAGATCCTATAATGCTAAAAAATCATAAATATTAATGTTCTACAGGAATAATGTATTAATTTTTTTATACAAACTACATAATATTTACAAGAATAATTGAATATATATAATGAATATGGTAGAGCTCTCAAACTGCCGTAAAAAAGCCTTAATTGCTTTAATAAAAAAATAAAAGGAAAGAATTTAAAATCCCTTATTCTTGAAGGATAGCCGTTAATTAGGATAATTTTTATGAACTTAGATATTTTATGCACGAACTTATAAATATTTGATAATAGTATCAACTTCTTTTTTCAAGATGAAAATAGCAGCACCAAATGCACCGGCAAATTTAGGATTTTCGGATTTAAGAAATTTAACTTCTTGATAAAATGAAGAAAAACAGTATTTTTTTGTATTCTCACTTAATATATCTATGAGGAATGTTTTCTGGCATATTGCACCTGAAAAAACAATATAAGCTGGATTGAAAGTATTTATAAGTGAACCACATAATGATGAGACTGCTTCAATCCATTTTCTGGTTATCTCAAATATCACTGATTTATCCTTATTGCCAGGATCTGCTTTCAATGATATTATTTTCATATAGATTTCAAGAGCATCTTCAGGAGATAAGGATATTGATCTGTTTTTAAGTTCTTTTGCATATGCGTTAACTGAACCAAAAACCTCGCTACAATTTTCTTTTCCGCAGTTGCACTTTCTGACTTCTCCTTTCATTTGACTAAAATATATTGGTATATGCCCAAACTCAGCAGCCCAGCCATTTTTCCCCATAAATACTTCATCTTTTGAAAAAATTCCTCCTCCAATCCCTGTCCCAAGGGCTAGAAGAAGAGCCGGTCCATCATCTTCAACAAATAAAGATTTATTTATCTTCTGTTCATAAAAACATTGGGCGGTTACATCGTTGACTAAATCAAGCAGAATATCTCTCTTACAAAAATCATTTCTATTGTGTTGAAATCTTTCAAAAAGTTTTACAAAATTTATATCAACAAGAAAAGGAAGATTTGGGGAACCAGAGATTATAACCTTTCTAACATTATCAGGAAAACCTGGAGTTGCTACACTTATAGCAAGTAGATCTCCTGAAGTAATTTCAAAGTCAGATATAAACTTATCAATCTTTGCGACAAGAGATGTTTCAAAATATTCTCTATCAAGCTCTTTTCGATCCTTTAAAGATGAAAATATTGTATTTGATAGATTTTTAAACTCAAAGAGATTATTGTGCTCTATGATATAAATGATGTTGTTATCTTTTGAGAGATAGTTTGAATTTTCATTTATACCACTTCTAAGAAGTTGAATTTGAAATAAACCAAGTTTAGTATTTGTACCACCAATGTCTATACCAATTAGATATTTTTTAGTCATCTCTTTACTCTAAAAAATTATTTAACTCTTTTCATGCTGATTTATCTAAATAAAATCAGGTAAAAATTTCATACAAATTTAAGGGTTTTCTTCACTTTTTGGGTTTTATATATTCTATGCCATTCATATATGGGACTAAAACTTCAGGTATTTTTACACTTCCATCGGGTTGCTGGTTCATTTCAAGAATCGGAATAAAAATTCTAGGAGAGGCTATTGCGGTATTATTTAAAGTAAAAGGAAAGTAAAGACTTCCATCTTTTGCTTTTACTCTTATTTTAGATCTTCTCGATTGAAAATCATAAAAACTTGAACAGGAATGTGTCTCTCCATAAGCATCTCGTGAAGGCATCCAGCATTCAATATCATGTTTTTTAACCTGGCCAAGGCCTAGATCTCCTGAACAAACAAGAACTACCCTATAAGGTAAACCTAGCTTTTCAACCAGTTCTTTAGAATTGTTTAATATGAAATTATGAAATCTTTCGGATTCCTGTTTGTCATTTTTACAAATAATCACCTGCTCTATCTTTTCAAACTGATGTATCCTATATAGACCTCTTGTATCTTTGCCATATGTACCAGCCTCTCTTCTGAAACAGGATGAATACCCCGCATAAGTTAAAGGGAGAATAGATTCATCAAGTATTTCATCGTAATGATATGATACAAGAGGAACTTCAGCAGTTCCGATAAGAAAGAGATCATCTTTTTCAACGGAATAGCTCTGTTCTTTTCCTATTGGAAAGTAACCTGTACCAATCATGGCATCTTCTTTAACAAGGAATGGAGGATAGAATGGAATAAAACCTTTTTTTATGAGTTGATCAAGAGCAAAACGCATAATAGCTGATTGAAGTAAAACACCTTCATTCTTAAGATAGTAAGTCCTGCTACCAGCTATTTTTGTTGCTCTGGAAAAATCCATAATGTCTAAAGATAATCCAAGCTCAACATGGTCTTTGAAGTTTTTAAAGTCTTCTTTTTTTATTATATTTCCATGTCTTTCGATTTCAACATTTTCCGAATCATCCTTTCCTTCTGGAACTGACTCATCGGGAATATTTGGAACAGTGAGAAGTATCTGTTGTGTCTCTCTAGAAATCTCTGAAAGCATCTGTTCAATCTCTTTTTCTCTTATAGATAGTTCTTTCATCTGTGAAAGCCTATCTTCTTTCTCTTCTTTTGAAAGCTTGCTTATTTCCTTTGAAGTTGCATTTTTTATAGATTTTATACTTTCACTTTCCCTTATAAGATTCTTTCTTTCTTTATTAAGCTTCATAAGTTTATCAAGATCAACATTAAAATGTTTTTTTCTTATCCCTTCTTTCACCAACGTAATATTTTCTTCAATAAACTTCAAATCAAGCATATTAACCTGCCTTTTTATATGAAAAAAATTAACATGAAATCAAAAATTTCCAATTAAATTTTAATTTACAATTCATCTCCATAACTACAGAGAATTTAACTTTTTAAAGAAAATCATGCTTTTGTTTTTTTAATAATATCAATAACTAATAACCTATTTCGGAATATAGATCAAAACAATCAAAATATTTTGTAAGATTTATCCACTTTTTAAATCTTATGATTTAAAACAACAAGGAGGTAAAAATGGATAATACACCAAAACTAAAAGATCAAATAAATAAATATTTAGAAATTTTAGATAAATATGATATTAAATATTTATATCATTTTACAGATATATCAAATCTTGAAAGTATTAAAAAATATGGAATTTTAAGTAGAGAATTTCTCGATAATCATAATATTAAATATAAACCTGGCAGTAGTAAATTTTCTCCTTCGCTGGATATAAAAAAAGGAAAATTAAATTATGTAAAACTAAGTTTTAATGATGGTCATCCAATGATTTATCATGCTAAAAAATATAGAAATATTAACCCGATTTTTTTAAAAATTAAAAGAGATGTTATTCTATTTGCAGACACATTATTTTCAAATATGAATTCAACAGATAATAACTGCATCTCTGGCGATGATTTTTCCACTTTTAGCCTTATAAAATTTGACATTGTAATAAAACCTAATGGCGAAATACATCCATGGAAAAATGAAATCGAAAAAAAATATTATCAAGCAGAAGTTATGGTCAAAGAAAGAATTGATCCTCAATTTATAATTTTTCCATAAAATATGTTCATTTCTTAAAAATTATCTAAATTAAACAAGGAGTTAGCATGGCGAAAAGACCAATATTCCTTCCTGATATTGAATCAGAAAATAATTTTGTGAAAATCATAAATATAGAATTTCAATGGACTCCTGGTATTGCTTTTTCTCAACAACAAAAAAATGTGAAATCCATTGTAGAAAATGCAAAAAGAGAATATAACTTAAATATTTTAGAGGTTTCAAGCAAATCAATGGATCCCAATGGGAAAAAGTTAAGTGCTTTTAATTTGGCTTTAAATTTAGAAAAATTAGATATAAAATTCGATCATAAATTTATTACTGTTGAATCTGCGTATCAAGGTAGTAAAGTTTTTGAAGATGGTGGCCCATATATAGAAATATACGAAAAAGGTTCATCTGAAGCAAAAAAAGAAATTGCAACTCAAAATGATTCGGTCTTATTAGCTTTTGATTTTTTTGGAGATAAGTGGCCAAATAAACCCTATACTGCATTTTACAATTGGCTTTATATCAATGCATTAAATCAGCAAAATAATATCATTAAAACCCTGATGAATTTCGATGGTTACTCTGATATTAGTTTTAATCCTAACAAATCAATAAATTGCCAGGCTTATTCGTGTGCTCTTTATGTTGCTCTCTTTAAAAGAGAAATATTACAGGATGTTATTTCTGATAAAAATAAATTTCTTGAATTAATGAAAAAAATTGAAAAGATTTATTATAAAAGTGTTAATAAAATTGAAAAAAAAGAAAACAATAGACAGGGATTATTTTAGATAAAAAATACTAAAAAACAAAAAATAAGTTTAAAAAGATACTCTATACTTGAGCGTCTTTTATTTAACAATAAAAATTTTTTTTTGATAGTATAGATTTGCAATCGATAAAATTATATTTCTAATAATAACATACCGATAAAATAAAAAATTAGATAAAATAATTTTTCCTGGAAAAAAAATGGCTAAAAAAAAAGAAATAGAAATAAATTTTGATTCTCAAAAATTAAATAATCGTAAGATTATCGAAGCTTTTCCAAAAATTGAATTGCATAGGCACCTGGAAGGTGCTATGCATGTTAAAACCTTATATGATATCTCTTTAAAAAATAATCTTTCCTATCCTACAAGCTTTGATGAATTTCAAAATGAAGTTCAATTTCCAAAGGATTCGGAACCTGATTTTCTGGTGTTTCTTTCAAAATTCAAAAACAACTGGTACAAAATTTATGAAGATATAGAAAAAGTTTGCTATGAATCAGTCAAACAATTAGCCCGTGAATCTATTTTTTATATAGAGTTAAGGTTTTCTCCTGAGCACTATGCACTTGAAAATAATTTTGATAGAATCGAGGTAACAAAACTTGTCATTGATGCTTGTAATAAAGCAGCTAAGGAAGAAAATATTAATGTTAAATACTTGATAACATTCAATAGAGCAAAGCAAGATCAAAAAGAGATGATTAAATTATATAAAAAATTAGCTAAGGCTAATATACCTGATATAGTCGGTATAGACCTCGCTGGCGATGAGATACATTACCCTCCAAAAGATTTTGCAAAATTATTTACGGAAATTTATAACGATGGGCTATATAAAATAACTGTACATGCTGGAGAAGTAACACCTGCCTCTCAAATATGGGATGCAATAATGTTTTTATATGCATCTAGAATAGGTCACGGAGTGGCAGCTATACATGATCAAAAACTACAAATGTATCTAAAAGAAAAAAATATAGCACTGGAACAATGCATTACTTCAAATCATCATACTGGTGCATGGCCAGATGAAAAGACCCATCCATGTGCAAAACTTATCGAAGCTGGCGTTCCAGTTACTATAAACACAGACGACCCTATGATTCAGAACTCTGATTTGACCGATGACTATCTTAAATTAATAAAATATTTCTCATTTGACCTTAATAAACTAATATCCATTAATAAAACTGCCATATTTAGTGCTTTTATTGATGATAAAGAAAAAGTAAAGCTGTGGGATAAATATATGGAAAAAATCAAAGAATTCGAAAAAAAATTTAGCAGCAATAGTTTATAATGTTATATGGTAAAATAATTTGCAATCTTTGCAAACCATTATTTTTTCTTAAAAGAATTCTTTTTTCAATAAGATAATCTCTATTCTTGAAATTAACTTCAAAAAATTTCACAGACGATAAATATTTTATTTTATTTTTTATTTTTTCAAGTTTATGAAAATAGCTCGAAAATAAAAAAAATAACTCATTTTTTGATTTTTTCTATAACATGATTATAATCGTTTTAAAGAACATATAAAAGGTAGTTATGAAATTTTTATATGAGAGAAACTTACCTTTATTGAGCGAGATCAATAAAATAAAGAGACATAATTTGAAAGAAGTAAATCTCGCTTTATTTAATAAAACTTTTGTAAAATCAAATTCCGAGATTGCATCCCTTGATAAAGAAGTTGAAGAATCTTCACTTACCAACACTCAGAAAGCAGAAAAACTTGCAAATTTATTGACTGGTGATGTTTACTTCAACTTTGATAAAAATTGCTTTTGTGCTTCAAAAATGGGTTTTATTAGTATTTTAGGTTCTAATGTTATCATTGAACCTATTTTTTTTGTTTCTGATGACAGCATGGCGGTGTATATTATTCTTGTTCCATCTTTTTATCCACTTGTAGATTACGATTTTTTAAAAAAACAACTTGAAGATCTTAAAAGCCCCTATATTAACTATGAATACCTTGATAAACTTATTAAAGAACAAAGAAATGGAATTTTTATTATTGCAAAGGGAAAATATCCACAGGATGGAAATTGTGAAAAAATTATTCCTTTATTTGATGATAAACTGACTCCAGGTAAAATAGATGATAAAGGGAACATCGATTTTTTTGAAAGAAATTTTTTAAGAAGCTTTAAGCAGGGTGATACGATTGGTAAAATAATTCCTGCTAAACCAAATGAAGATGGATATGACATCTTTGGTAAAGTCTTACCTTCCTCGTTTGATAATGACCCCTTATTTGAGATTGGAACAAATGTAGAAAAAGTTGAAGGATTTATCGTAGCTTCAAGTGATGGCGTTTTATCTATCACCGGTAAAACCATCAATATACACAATCTTGTCAAAATAGATGGTGATGCATCAGTCTATACTGGTAACATCCGAACAACATCTTCCGTCTATATTTCAGGGAATATTTTAGAAAATATAACCGTGGAAATCGATGGAGATCTTATAGTAATGGGAACCATTGCTGCACCTTCAAAGCTTTTAGTTAAAGGGAATCTTTTTTGTGTTGGTGGAATCCTTGGGAAAAAAGATTCTTCATATATCTGTGAGGGGAGCTTGCAATCAAGATATCTAAGAAATACAAATATCTATATTAAAGGTGATTGTATAATAGAAGATGATATAATAAATTCTACACTTTTTGTGAATAGAAATATTATATGTTATTCAAGAAAGGGAATCATAGTCTCATCAATCATACATTGCAATAAAGATATAATAGCTAAATATCTTGGCAATGATAGAGGCAGTGCAAATAAAATATATATGGGACATTCCTATCTTGCTGAGCAGAATCTCTTAGCTATTAGAAAATTAATTATGGATACCCAGAGAATTGAGGATGAAAAAATAAGAGAGTTTAAACTTAACCTTCTCTCAAAATATGAAAAGAATATAATGGAAAAACTATATAATTTAAAATCTCACATATTTGCAATAAATTTCATATATGCTGATAATATAATAGTAGGACCACTGGCTGAACATAAGATTTCTCAGGATTATGCAAAGGTAACAGTCTATTACAAACCTGGCCCAGCTATTAGTATTGCTGAATTACCTGCAAAAATTCTCGATAGGATAGAGAGTATTATCAAATCTATCAAATTTCTTGAAAAAGTTGAACAGCAGTTTAAAGGAACGGATATAGCAGAAAAGAAATCAAAATCTACTTGAAAAATAGAATTTCTTAAATTCTGATAAAATAGAATAATTTTTCACCAAGAATAAATTTAAAATTCAAAGTTTTCTCGTATTTCAGACACTCTAATGTCAAGCTTTCTGCTTTTGATAGCATTATTTATTGACAATATTCATTTTAATGGTAAATTTTTTATGTCATAAAATAATGCATTAATGGTGAATTTTCCAATATTTTTAGAAAATATGAAGAATAATTAATATTCACTTATATAAACGGGTGGTTAGCTCAATTGGCAGAGCACATGCTTGACGTGCATGGGGCTATAGGTTCAAGTCCTATACCACCCAATTTTATTTATATTTTATTGCTCTTTACTACTTCCTACGGGCGAAAGTCTAGTTTTTCCTTATTCATCCATATTTAGTTGCAACAAATCTCTTTTATTCTATAAACAAATTTTATCCATTTTCATACGCACATATTTTCAACTAAAAGCAACATCAAGGATCATCATTGTCACAAAACCAATCAAAGTTCCTATCGTGGCAAGATCTGAGTTTTTTGAACTCTGCGCTTCTGGTATAATTTCTTCCACTACAACATAAATCATAGCTCCTGCTGCAAACGCAAGGGAATATGGAAGTATTGGTCTCGCGATTATTACAAGGACAGCCCCCAAAAGAGCTGATATAGGTTCTACTAAACCTGAGATCTGTCCATAGAAAAATGCTCTAGCTTTACTATAGCCTTCGCCTCTCAATGGTAAGGAAACTGCAACACCTTCCGGAATATTTTGTAGTCCAATTCCTAAAGATAATACTATAGCACTAAATATATTTGTTGCTGGACCATTATTGTTTAAAGAACCAAAAACAACACCTACAGCTAAGCCTTCCGGAATATTGTGGATAGTTATTGCTAAAATAAGAAGAACTATTCTTTTAAAATGTGATTTGACTCCTTCTGGTTTTTCTTGAGCCATATGAAGATGGGGAACTATAAAATCTATTAATCTTAAGAAAAATCCCCCTAGTAAAAAACCTATTGAAACAACCAACCATGGTATCTTCCCGGATGCATTTGCCATTTCGATTGCAGGATTAAGGAGCGACCAGAAACTTGCAGCTATCATAACTCCTGCTGCAAAGCCAAGAATAAAATCCATTACCTTTTTATTATAATTGTTAAAAAGAAAAACAAGTGAAGCACCTGCTGCAGTAAAAAGATAGTTTATAGTTCCCGCAATAAATGCCTGAAGAATTGGGTTTAACATAAGAAATTTATTCATTTTCTCTAATAATTAAATTCTTCTTTATGTACTTCTACTTAATTAAACTCTGCAAAAAAAGTATTGTAAAACCTTGAAGTCGCCCATAGATCAGCCTTTGAGATGAGTTCATAGGGAGAGTGCATTCCAACTACAGGGACTCCAGCATCAATAGTATTTATACCGTAATACGCAACAAATTTTGCTATGGTTCCACCGCCACCTTCATCAACTTTACCAAGCATAGCATATTGCCATGGAATCTTATGTGAATTCAGAAGATTTCTAATCCTGCCAACCATTTCAGCATCAGCATCATTTGCATTACTCTTTCCGCCGGAACCAGTATATTTTGTTATAGCTACACCATAACCAAGTTTTGCAGCATTTTGTATATCATGAACTTGCTTATAAGGAGGGTTTATAGCAGCAGCAACATCTGAAGAAATACAACTGGAATTAAGAAAAGCCTGCCTTATGGCTCCAAGTGAAACCTGTCCATTATTTTCAAATAGACTGCCAATCATTGTATATAGATGATGCAAGAACAGAGAATCAGTTCCGGTTGAACCAACAGAACCAATCTCTTCCTTATCCATTATGAGAGCAACGGATGTTTTTTTTACAGATTCACCTGAAAGTAAACTATTTGCAGCAAGATAGGAACAAACTCTATCATCATGACCATAGGCTCCTATTATCGCTCTATCAAAACCAACTTCTCTGGGCTTTAATGCAGGAACTATTTGTATCTCTGAAGATATAAAATCTTCTTCTTTTATTCCATAATTATTGTATAGATGTTCAAGAACAGCAAGTTTCACTTTTTCTTTTATACTATTATCCTTTACTGGCCTTGAGCCAACTATTACGACAAGATTCTCACCACTTACAGCTTCACCTATCTTCTTATCACCCTGGATTTTATGCGAAAGATGAGGTAAAAGATCCGATATGACAAACACAGGATCTGATTCATTTTCACCGATGTTTAAATTTATCTTTTTGCCATTTTCAAGAACAACCACTCCATGCAAAGAAAGAGGAATATTAAGCCACTGATATTTTTTGATACCACCGTAATAATGAGTCTTTAAAAAAGCTATTTCAGTATCTTCATAAAGTGGATTCTGCTTCAAATCGAGCCTTGGAGAATCAGCATGCCCTGCTACAATGTTTAAACCTTTTGTAAAAGTGAAATCATCACCAATTTTAACAAGTGCAAGATTTTTATCTCGAAAATTCCAGTAAAAACTATCTCCAGGCGAAACTTTTCCTTTAAAAGTTGTAATATCTGAAAAACCAAGAAGCCTTGCTTTTTCTGTAAAATAAAGAACTGTTTCCCTTTCTGTTTTACATTTACCAATAAAATCGATATACTCTGATGCTAAATTCTCGAATTGTTTTTCTTCAGCATGACTTAAAGAGAGCCAAATGGATTCATTCTTATAAGTCAATTTCTCAGCAAGTGCAGAATATTTGGACTTTTTTTCTTTTTCTTCTGGCATAGTCAATCCTTTATAAGATATTCTATTCTAAAAATGCCTAATTTTATTGATTAAAATGAAAATTTAACCGTCATTTTTTAGTATGTTTTTTCTGGCTAAACTTATTTTTTCACAAATATAATAATTATCAAGCGAAAGAATAAATAATTTAAAAAAAAAGAATTGGCACTATTGACCAATCCTTTTTTTTTATTTTTACAGTTATTTTTATGGATTTACTAAAATCATTCACGATTTTTTATAATATCTATTATTTTATTATTCCCAATTGCTTCCCTGCTTTTTCGAAAGCGGATAATGCCTTATCTATCTGTTCCTTAGTATGAGTTGCAACATAAGAAGTTCTTATTATGCATTTATTTTCTGGTACTGCTGGCGGAATAACGCAGTTTACAAAGATACCATTGTCATAAAGAAGTTTCCAGAACTTAAATGTCATTTCCATATCTCCAATAATTATAGGTATTATCGGAGTTTCAGCTTTTCCTATATCAAACCCAAGTTGTCTATACCCTTTTGCAGCATATCTTGTTATCTCCCAGAGATTTGCAATCCTTTCAGGCTCTCTTTGCATTATTTCTAGTGCCTTGTCCACTGCTGCAAGTAAAGCTGGAGCAAGTGAAGCTGAAAATATAAAAGGTCTTGAATGATGCCTTATATAATCTATCACCTTATGTTCTCCAGCGACAAAACCTCCCTGGGCAGCAAGGGATTTTGAAAATGTACCCATAATTATATCAACATCATTTACAACACCAAAATGATTTGCGGTGCCTTTACCATTTTTACCAAGAACACCAAGTGAATGAGCATCATCGACAAAAAGTCTTGCTCCATGTTTTTTGCATACCTTTATAAGGTCTGGTAAAGGTGCAATATCACCATCCATGGAGTATATACCATCAACGACAACTATCTTTCCTTTATCTGGATATCTAGAAAGCAGCATATCGAGATTATTACAATCACTATGTCTAAATCTAACAACTTCCCCAAAACCAAGTCTTGTTCCATCAACTATCGATGCATGATCGAGTCTATCTATAAAAACAGCATCATGCCTGGAAACAAGAGCAGATATAGCTCCCTGATTGGCAAAAAATCCAGTTGAAAAAATGATTGCATCTTCTTTATCAACAAACTTAGCCAATTTTTTTTCAAGTTCTTCATGTAAATCGAGAGTTCCATTTAAAAATCGAGAGCCAGCACAACCTGTTCCATGTATATCTATAGCTTTTTTTGCTGCTTCCTTAACTTCGGGATGTGATGTTAAGCCAAGATAAGAGTTTGAGCCAAGCATGATTACTTCTTTACCTTCCATAATAACAATTGTATCAGTCTTTGCGTGATGAGGTCTAAAATAAGGATATAAGCCAGCAGCTTTAACTTCATCTGGATCATGATAATTATAACATTTTTCGAAAATGTCCATAGAAATCGCTCCTTTATTTGTATAAAAAACAATATAAGCCTATAATATCAATCTAATTGAAAAAATAATTAATTTTATTGATTTGTCAATCAAATATTTCATAATAAATGATAACAAACGAATAAAAAGATAAATGAATTTAAATTATTGGATTTCTACAATTTAGAGTTATGAAAAAAAATGGAATTTTTAAGATATTTTTTTGTTTAAATAATTATTCAATTTGTAATTAAAATTTTATATTTCTGGTTCATGAAAAAAAAGTTTTTCGTTATATACATAATGGATATTAAGAGTGAAGAATATTATTTGAAATCATACCTTTTAAATCATATTTCCCATCATAAAATAGAGTATAAAATCCTATCAATTTTGCAGAATTAAGGGCTTCCAGGTTGTCATCAACAATAAGTATTTCTTCAGCCTCGTAGTTTAATCTATTTATAATTGTTTCGTAAAATAAATAATCCGGCTTAGCGCATCCTAAATCGGATGAAAAAAATGATCTTTTTTCAAACTCAGGAGCAATTCTGTAAAACTGCTCAACTGTTAGAGCATCTATACTCCCTGAAAAATAGATTTCCAACTCTAAATTTTGAAGAGAATTTACAAGTGCATCTTTTTTTTTCATATCTAACTTGATTGATGAGATATATTGTTTCTTAAGAGTTTTGATGTATTGCATGGTTAGCTCATGATCATTAAAACTGGAAAGGATGAGAGATTCAAAGTTTATTTTATTAATCAGAAAAAAATAATAATTAGGAATAAAAAATCTTCTCTTGATTTCATTTAAAGGAAGATGAAGATCTTTTTTTAGTTCTAGCAAGATTGGATCCAAACTCATCTTCAACAAATCTATTTCTAAATCATAAATGATTGCTCTTAATCTATTATTACTGAGATTCTTATGATTTTCAAAATTTTCATGTTTAATTTTGTTATTCATCATCTTTTTCGATTTTATCAAGTCTTTTTTGATGTTTACCACCTTCGAATGTGGCTGTAAGATAGGATTCAACTATTTTTTGAGCATAATATGGGGCTATAAATCTTGCTCCCAGGCAAATTATATTGGCGTCATTATGTTGCTTTGCCAGAGCTGCGGTTTCAGAGTTGTAGACCAATGCAGCTCGTATACCTTTAACTTTATTGGCAGCTATACTCACACCTATGCCTGTTCCACAAAATAAAATTCCACAATCAGCCGAATGTTCGGCAACCGCATTTGCAACTTTTCTAGCGAAGTAAGGATAATCAACAGATTCCTCACTAAATGCACCATAATCGACTATTTCGTAACCATTCTCTTTTAAATATGATGAAATGAATTCTTTTAAACTAAATCCTGCGTGATCACTTCCTAAAGCTATTGTTTTCATTTCGTATCCTGATTTACTATTTTGACACTCTTTACTAAAAAAGGTTATTCATCTTTTTATATGTTTAAGCTTTGCAAAAAAAAGCTCCAAAAAGCAAAAAATAAAAGAAAAATTTAAATCTCTATTTTTTTATAAGAGCTGCAAATTGATAATGTATAATTATTTAAAAACAATCATTTGCATATATTTTTTAGATCAGGTATCAAATCTTCAATCTTTTCAATAATATTTTTATCTTGAGCTTCATAGATAACTCTTATTACAGGTTCTGTATTCGAACTTCTAATATGGCAGAATCCATTTTCGAAGTCCAGACGAATGCCGTCTGTTTCATTAATTTCCTGGATATTAAACCCATGATCAGTAAAAAGATATTTAATTTTTTCTATTTTAGCACTATCAAATTTTCCTGTAGTTTCAAATTTCTGCTTTCGCATTATCATTTGAGGTATTTGCTCTGCTATAGTTGACAATCTGCATTTCTCTATAGCCAACAACTCCAAGATAAACAGCACAGCGACAACAGTATCACGACTATTTGATACTGGAAAATATATGACTCCACCATTACCTTCTCCACCAAATACAGCTTTTTTCTCAAGCATCTTCATTGTTACATTTATCTCACCAACTGGAGAATAATATACATTGTACCCAAATCTTTGAGCAATCCATTTAACCATTGATGAAGTGGATAGATTAACAACCAGATCACCACCTGCTTTATTCTTGCAAAAATGGTAATACGAAAGAGCAAGTGTGTATTCTTCAGAAACTACTTTCCCATCTTCAAATAAAACCGCTACTCTATCAGCATCTGGATCAAAAACAAATCCCGCATCAAATTTTTCTTTTTGCATAATTTTGGAAAGATACTGCATCGTTTCGAAATTGGGCTCTGCAACTCTTTCAAAAGTACCATTGATACTATCAAATATGGATTTGTAAGACACATCAAGCATATCAAAAAGATGTGGAAATACTATTTTTGCAGTAGAATTGCAAAAATCAACAGCAACTTTCAGATTTGCTTTTTTTATTATATCTTTGTCAAAATTTTTTAGTGCATTATCTATATGAGACTGCCAGGCATCGGATATTAACTTTGTGGTTCCAATACTTTCATAGGTAGGAAAATTCAAAACAGGCATATCGATATAACTTGAAATCTCTTCAACATCCACAGGAAAAAGAAAATAACCGCCAAATTTTGCAAGTTTTAATGCATTATACTCTATAGGATTGTGGGATGCTGTTATTGCAACACCTCCATCATAGCCGCCATTTTTTACGGTGTAAAGTATAGTTGGAGTTGGTAATATGCCCCCAAAATCAACATCTATCCCCAGTAAATTGAGTAATCCGATAATATACGCTGAGGCAGCCTCTCCAGAAGCTCTGGCATCGCGACCAACAAAAACTTTCGGTCTTCTTTTTTCACCTTTATGATAACCTCTTTTTTCGAGGTACCTTGAAAAAGCAATAAGATTGTCCATGAGTACTGGAGGGGTAAAAGTTTTCCCAACAACACCACGAAGTCCAGAAATATTATATTTTATTTTTGGTTCCATAATTTATATATTTTTTTTAATTAAGAAGATATTAGCAAGATGAACCTAATTTATTGTAACAATAGATCAAAACTGTATATATTAAACAGGATTAATAGCGCTCTCACCGGTCTCTTTAGTTTCACCTTCAGTGTTTTTTACACCCTGAGTTTCCGTGTTATTCTTGTTATTGTTTTTTTCGATAATTTTTTTCTTATAAGAATCAGCAGTAACATCTTTATGGGGATCTTTTATACCAAGAATACTATAGATCTCTGAGGATATTAATGACTCTTTCTCCATTAACGCCATAGCGAGTTTTTCCAGTTTATCGATATGTTTTTCAATAATATCTTCTGTTCTTTTTAAAGCTTCTTTTATGATTTTCGCAACTTCTTCATCTATTTTTCGAGCTGTCTCCTCGGAATAACCTCTCTCTCTAACAAGATCTTTGCCAAGAAAGACATCTTCTTTATCGGAACCATATACTAGAGGTCCCATTGAAGACATACCAAACCTTGTAACCATATCATGGGCTATCTTTGTAGCTCTTTCAATATCATTTTCAGCACCAGTAAATATTTCATTGAATTTATGTTCTTCCGCAACTCTTCCAGCCAGCAAAGTGCATATTTTATCAAATAGATAAGATTTCGAATAATGATGCTGATCGTCGAGTGGTATGTTAACCGTTAAACCAAGAGCCATTCCTCGTGGTATTATGCTAACTTTGTAAACTGGTTCAGCATTTGTCATCAATGCTCCAACAAGAGTATGACCTGACTCATGGTAAGCTGTAACTAACTTTTCATGCTCTGATAAAATAAGGGATTTTCTTTCAGGACCCATAAGAACCTTATCCTTGGCTTCTTCAAGACAGGGCATATCAACAGCACTTTTGTTAGTTCTTGCAGCAATTATTGCAGCTTCATTGATAATATTAGCAAGATCTGCACCTGAAAAACCTGGAGTACCTCTTGCAATAGCGAAAAGATCTGCATCTTTTGCAAGAGGAACCTTTTGAGCATGGATTTTAAGGATCTCATACCTTCCGTAAAGATCTGGTAAGCCCACATAAACTTTTCTATCAAATCTACCAGGTCTTAGTAATGCTTTATCAAGTATGTCTGCTCTATTTGTAGCAGCTAGTACTATGACTGATTCATGAGACTCAAAACCATCCATCTCAACAAGAATCTGGTTGAGGGTTTGCTCCCTTTCATCATGTCCTCCACCAAGTCCAGCTCCTCTTGATCTACCAACAGCATCCAGTTCATCGATAAATATAATAGATGGAGCTTTTTCTTTTGCTTGATTGAATAAATCTCTAACCCTTGCAGCTCCAACACCAACAAACATCTCAACAAAATCTGAACCAGAGATAGAGAAAAATGGAACTCCAGCTTCACCTGCAACTGCTTTTGCAAGCAAAGTTTTACCACATCCTGGAGGTCCTTCAAGCAAAACACCTCTAGGGATTTTAGCTCCAAGCGAAAAAAATTTGATGGGATTTTTCAAATATTCAACTACTTCTACAAGCTCTTGTTTTGCTTCATCAACACCAGCAACATCGGAAAACTTTATATTCGTATTAACATAAAGTTTGGTTCTAGCTTTACCAAAGCTAAAAGCTTGATTATTAGCACCACCAATTTGCCTTGTAATATTTGAAAAAAAGAAAAATGAAAGGATGATCAAACCTATGGGTATAAGATACCAGAAGATAGAGGTACTATCTTTTGGCTCCTGGCCTTCTATCGTAACATTGTTTGATTTTAAAAATGGAAGCAAGTCAGGATCAATATATGGAATAACAACTCTATATTGATCAGCTTTATTGCTTGAAGCATCAGTTTTCATATATACTTTAATCTGATTACCAGAAATGATAACAGAAGAAACTTTACCTTCACTAACGAGGTTTAAAAAATCAGAATAGCTTTTTTTTTCAACAGTATCCATCGAAGGGCTCGAGATATAGTACAAAAACAACATAAATCCTAAAGCTATGAGAATAACAAGTACTGTCCCTGAAAATCCTTTTTTATTTTTCGGATTTTGATTCATATTTCCCATTTTATATCCTTAACTTGTAAAATTAACGACTTAAATATTACTTTATACTGAATAAAATATTATTTATAATACAGTATAAAGATAATATCCTGTACTTAGCTAAAATTAGCCTTTTTCATTTACACTGACTATAATATACTCATAATTTGATTGAAAATCAATAAAATATTGATTTGATAAAATATAATTTTGTCTATTAGCAAATTTAAATGGAATAAATATTCCAATAATATTTTTGCAATCTTTTAAAACTAAAATTTTATCTTTCAGATGCCGTGGAATCTTCCAATCTACAAATAAATCCTGAAGTTTTTTTTTGCCATATTTTAGATAGATAAAATCTCCTTTTTCCCATTTGCTGAATATCAACCTATCTACAATTTTATCTTTTTCAAAAATAAAATTTTTATTAAGATCAATGTTATCTATTTTTCTTTTAATTTTGATATTTATAAAATATTGATTAAAGGATAAAACCAGGCTTTTTTTATTTTCAAATTCAGATTTATCAAGAGAGAAACTCCCTTGAACAGAACTATCTTTTACGGAAGAGGTCACAAAATATATTCTATTATATGATTTATATATTTTTATATTTCTAAACTGTAAAATTTCCCCATTCTTTAATGTTTTTATCTTCAAAAGTGCATAGTTAACAATTTTTTTTGAAACAGAAGGTTGTCTTTTTGGGTTAATATTTTCAAGTTCAAAATCAAGTAAATCATTAATCTTTCTATACATTATATATCTTTGCAAGTAAGGTGAAAGATTTTCAAACAAGTGTAAATCCCATTCTTCTTCTTTATACCAGAACGGAATAAATGAGTTTATAAAATCGATGGCAAATGATACTTCTTCCATGCATGAAACAATAGAATTTTTATAATTTGAGAATTTTTTTTCAATATCTGGAAGTATAACATTTCTTATATAATTTCTTCTGGCTTTATTATCTTTATTTGTATAATCTTCAAAAAATTGAACGTTGATTTCTTTTAAATATTCATAGAGTTCTATTTTTTCAACATTTAGCAACGGACTAATAATAAAACCTCTTTTCGCCATAATACCAGCAAGACCTTTTAAACCTGTACCACGAAATAGGTTTAAAAAAAATGTTTCAACATTATCATCTTTGTGATGAGCAGTTAACAAAAAATCAAACATTAACTTGTTTTTTGCATTTTGATAAAATTTAAACCTTTCGTTTCTAGCCCACAATTCAAATGATTTTCCCTTATCTAAGGTAAGCTCATCTGGAACTGAAAGATTATCTGTATAATAGTTGACACTCAGTTCGTCCATGAGTTTAATAAATGCTCTTTGTTCAATATTTGATTCTTTTCTAAGACCGTGATTTAAATGAATGGCTGATAGTTGAAACTTATATTCTTTAGATAGGTTGTAAACTATATAAAAAAGAGCCAGTGAATCTGCCCCCATACTTACGGCAACAGATAAATGTTTTGCTGGAATATCATCTATAACATCACTCAGAGTAAGATATACTTGGCGCTCGAGAGATCTCATCTTTTATCTTCGTTCTGGCTTTTTCAAGTTCATAATAAGCTTGATTATAACCACCCTTTATAAAACCTTTAATAACTTCAAAAGCATTTTTAAACACAATATTTTCAAGTTGATACTCTTCAACAAGAGTAAAATCCGAAAGCACATATTCTATAAGGCTTTTTGAGTCACTTAAACTTTTACCATTCTGATCTTTAGGTTTTCCGATACCAATCCTGAGCCTTGTGAAATTTTCCTTTTTCAACAATTTTTCAACTGAAAGAATCCCACTATGATTTGTTTCATTCCCACTATGTCTAAGTCTTAAGTCTCCAAAATCAAGGTCTGTATCATCATAGACAACTAAAATATTTTCCTCGTGAATTTTTAAAAAAGCAGCCATAAAAAGAATCCCCTCACCACAGTTATTCATAAATGTAAGGGGTTTCACAAGGGTAACATCTTTATCTTCAATTTTCAGACTTATAAAATCAGCTTTTTTCTTTTTTGTTATAAAATCGACTTTTTTATTATTAGACAATCTCTGGGCAACATAATCGATAAATTGAAAACCAAGATTATGCCTATGTTTATAATAATTACCGCCCGGATTACCAAGACCGGCAATTAAAATCATAGAACTATTATTTTCATCTTTAGTTATGTGTTCCACAATTTTTTCAAATCCTGCCTTAGTTTACATTAATTACTCTCCTGCTAAAATTAGCTTTTTCAACAGTTTATATGAGAAAATCATGCAATTACCCCGCTGCCAGCAATAGTAAAATAAAAATTAAAGCTATTACAGGAAAGTCAATATTGATTAATAAAATAATAAAATATATTTAATCAAAAATTTCCTTTGCTTTTTCAGCTTCTTCAGCAGTCATTGCACCTTCAGCAGCAGCTTCAGCAGTTTCTTCTTTCTTTCCTAAAATAATAAAAATAACTTCATCTGGATTTGTAATGGCTTTAATATTAGCAGGTAAAGAAAGATCTTTCACATGGAATCTCGCTCCAACATCATAATTTTCAAGTAAGATTTTAAAATTATCAGGTAAATCTGAAATTTTACCCTCCACTTCTATACTCTGATGTAATTTTTCAACTACACCACCTGCCTTTTCACCTTTTGATACACCTTCAAATACAATAGGGATGTGAGTTTTAATGACTTTTGAAGATGATACAGCAAAAAAATCGAGATGAAGAATTTTATTGCTAATAAGGTGGTACTGAAAATCTTTAATTATGGCTTCAATTTTCTTACCATCGACATCTATTTTGATAGGATGATTTTCACCATAATTTTTAATAAGCTTCTCGGCTTCTTTTTCAGAGATTAATATATTAATTGAATCCTTTATCTCTTTACCATATATACAAGCAGGAATAAAACCCTTTTCTCTTGCCTGTTTTACAGCGCTTTTAGTCGAAACTTCTCTTTTTTCAACTTTTACCAAAACTTCATTATTTTTCATAAAACCTCTTTATCGATAAATATTATTTAACTATACAGATCTATTTTAAACAGTAATTATTAATTTATATTGTAAAAACCTTGTATTATTAATTACAGAATTTTAACAACCTGATAAAAAGCAAACAAAATAAACAGTTGTTGAGCGTGATTTTAGATATTTAAAAACTAAAGAAAATTAAATTTTATAAGCTCTTCGTAAGAAACCATTTGTAAATATTGGAAAAAATTTAACTTTTTTCCAGGTTTTGACTTTTGACTGTTGCAAATATCGAAGAGCGATTTTATATTAAGACTCCGGAATAAACCGGAGTCTTTAAACATTAAAATTGATTATTTGGCCATATTATCGTAGGCATCAGAAATAGAAGAAGTAAGAAACTCTCTGAAATCATTTACTGTTGGATGAGCAACATCTTTAAACTCACCTTTCGAAGTTTTTCGTCTGGGCATAACGATTTTTCTGCCTTCTTCGCTGTCGTATAAAGCGATGTTGTGAACAACAAAACAGTTGTCAAAAGTTACAGAAGCATATGCTAGCAGTTTTCTTTTGCCACCTGCTGGGCGCTCGCTAGTTACTTTGTTGATCTTGATGTTAGTAATTTCCATTGCAGCTCCTTTACATTAGGTTAATAAAATTGTTATAGTATAACATGAGCAAAATTAACACGCCCATGATAAAAGCGCAGATTATTAAAGCAATTCATCGCCTTAAGTTTTTCTGAAAAAACATAAAAAAGCGAAGGACCTGCTCCACTAATCTGACCAAATAATGAATCCTCACAGGAATTTTTCAATTCACCAAAATTAGGATGAAGGATTGATAATACTTGCTCAAAATCATTATTTGCTATTTC
>JAAYUW010000042.1 GCA_012517545.1 Exilispira sp. | reverse complement strand
TTCAAGCTCGATAAGGCTTTAAGGATACTTTCGAGATTATGCCTCAATCTATAATACTCTTCTACTCTTTTTTCAGCTACCCTTTTTAATATCTTTTCTATATTAATATCAGGATCATCAAATTCTTTTGCAAATTCATCAACTATTGCACGTTTTTCTTTTATTTTTACATCCAGAGCATTAATTATCTTTCTTGAAATTTCATTTCTTTCATTAAAAGATTCAAGCCTATGACAGAATAGCAAACAACCTTTATCAAATTCATTAAAATATAAATCCTGATAAAGCTCAAGTTCTTCTTCAATAAGTTTAAATAGTTTTGCTATTTTCTCACTCATAATAAACCTTCCTAATTCAATTTTCGGTATATTTTAAAAAAGTTTATTCTTACTTTTTCCATAAAAAAATACAAAAATATAAATTCTAAAAATTTTTTTTTATCTTTAGATTCAGTTTATTTATATAACCAGCTGACCGGCAAATTATTAAAATCTGATATGGAAAATAAATCTATTTTTCTTATTAAATTTCAGCATAAAAATTTAAGATTGATGTTTTATTAAAATCTATTAAATTAAATGGAGGAATTCTCATCATAAATAAATAATAATGAAATAATTTTGGAGGTATTATGAGACTTAAAGACAAAGTTGCTATAATCACAGGAGCTGCATCAGGAATCGGTAAAGAAACAGCTATCCTTTTTGCTAAAGAAGGTGCAACAGTTATTGGTACAGATATTCAACAAGATCTTCTTAAAAATTTAGAAAGTGAAAATCCTAACATTCATGGTTATCTCCTAAATGTTACAGATAGGCCAGCCATAGCTAGTTTTGTTGAGGAGATTAAATCAAAATACTCTAAAATTGATATTCTTATAAACAACGCTGGTATTACTGCTGATGCTCTTCTTATCAAGATGTCTGAAGAAAATTGGGATAAAGTTATAAATATTAACCTCAAAGGCGTTTTTAACATGACTCAGGCAGTGGTTCCTGTGATGATCAGTCAGGCAAAAGGTGTAGTATTAAGCACTTCTTCAGTTGTTGGCAGATATGGTAATGTTGGTCAGACAAACTATGCTGCATCAAAAGCTGGAGTCATAGCAATGACTTATTCCTGGTCAAAGGAGTATGGCAAAAAAGGGATCAGATTTAATGCTGTAGCCCCTGGTTTTATAAGAACTCCTATGACAGAAAAACTACCAGAAAATGTTATTAATATGATGGTTGAAAAGACACCTTTAAGAAAATTTGGAGAACCTGCTGATGTTGCAAATGCATTTCTGTTCTTAGCTTCAGATGAAGCCACCTATATAACAGGGCAGGTTTTAGGTGTTGATGGTGGTCTGGTAATGTAACTTCAAATTTTTTACAATAATTTAAAATAGCTACCTGTATTCTTTTACATATTTGTTTTATTCTCTCAAATTAAGATATTTAAGCCTATTCGTATATGAATAAGGATTAAGATAGAACTATCACCATCTATATGAGTTTTTTTATATAAATCTCATCCGATATATTATTAATCCAGATTTATTTAGTTGACCCATAAAAATCATTTACAAAAATTTCAATCCCGACTTGATTTTATCTTTAATACAACCTATATTATAATCAAATTAGCTTAATAGGGGCTATGTATGAATAAAACAAAAATAACGATGTTTGTTGTTTTACTCTTTTTATTTTCGATATTTTTCAGTTTCCAAACAGCTACCCAATACAAGGAGGTTTTCGTCTTTGTAAATGATCCTGTAAATGTCCTTCCAAAAATTGCCCAAAATTATGCAGTATCAAACATTGTAGATTATTTGAAGATAAAAAATGTCAGAGCGCAGGCAGATTTTCCTCACTCGCTGGAATCTGCATTCAAGGTTGCCAGAGAGAAAGATATACCTTACCTCCTGGAAATTAGAGCAAGCCTCATATCGATGGGTAGATCGGAAAATGGTTATTCTGTTCAGTTACAGACTAGCTTAGCTGTTTATGAACTCTCAAATTTTACGCCAAAACTTTCAAGCAGTGCAAATGAAAGTTCTGAAAATTCTATCTCTTCTGAAATAGCTTTTTCTTATGCATTATACAATGGAGCTATAAAGGCTTTTCATCAGATAGAATCTTCTTTTTTTGAATTAATAAAAAGGTAATCTTTCAAATATTTTGATAAAATTGAAACAGATTAATGCTTGACAAAATTTTCAAAGCAATTATTTTCATTACACGAGGCCCATTCGTCTAGTGGTTAGGACACTAGATTTTCAATCTAGCAGCGGGAGTTCGATTCTCCCATGGGCTATTTGCGGCGATTTTCGCCGCTTTTTTTTATATTTATTCTCTATATATAAAAAAAATACCCTGCCATCAGGTTATTAGGCAGGGTTTAGGAGGGTGGTTATATCTTTTCTAAGAGATATAATCAATATTATTATCGATTTATATTTATTTTCTAAAGCAAAATTTGATGTTTTTTTTTAGATTTATTATTAAATAATTTATGGGATTTCTAATTTGTGAGCGAAGATGCAAAGTATATAAAGGCAGTGTGTGCAATCATCCTATCAACAGGACGGCATTGCCCGCTTTTTATCTTCCACTTTCTTTCCATTATTTCAAAGCATTCAAGATTGATAAAGTTGTTTAAACTAAGTGAATCAAATGATTTTGCAACCTGTTCAACTGTAGGAGATAAAAATCCGGCTCTATAACCTTTTTTAAGTATCTTTTTTACAAATGGGATAACAGTCCATGGCTGTGGGATATCTACAAAAACAGCATCAAATTCATTCTCATAAGGTGCCATCTCAAAAAGTTTCCTGTTAAAATCCTCTTGTTGCTCGCTCTCTGTTTTCTCTACACGCATGGTATAATCTATTCCATCAACGCTTGCTTTTCCCACGTTAGAATGCTCTTGAAGATTATCTACAATATTGCTATTATCGTTCCCAAATTGTCCATAGTTTCTTTCCAGATTTTTATTTATCATATCGCTTTTGTTGTTTTCATCTATCTTTTCAGCCTTATTCAGTGGATTTCCGATAATCTTTCCACTTAAATCATTCTGTAGACGTAATTCTTTTCTTTTTTTTAAAATATTCATCCTCTTATCAAATGGTGTCTCTTCTTCATCTGCTAGCAATATAAACTTTATGCGTTCTATAGGATTTGATACGCCATATTTGATAATATTGTCTTTAGCATTTTCGTGAGATATTTTACTGATATCTATCGTTACAACTTCCCCTTTTTCACCAATGGTTTCAGCAAGAATCAAAGTCATAGCTCCTGAACCAGTCCCTATTTCTGCGACTTTCATACCAGGTAATATACCAAGTTCATAGATTATACGTGGAGCTTCCTTCGGATATACTATTGTATGTGATCTTTTAACTCTCATAGCTCTATCTTTAAGCTTTGGTTTAAGAACATAAAACTTGTATCCTTTATTTGTAACAAGGCAATCGCCAAAATTCAGATTTTCAGGAAAAGTTATACCACCTTTATGGCAGTTAAATGAACTACCACTTTCGTATTTAATAAGAAACTTAGTATCTTCAGAATAAAAAAGCAGGATAAATTCGTCATTTAAAATCATGGATTTATTTCTCTTCCCTTTCCCTTAAAGCGACATTTATCTCGATGGTACCAAATCGAGAGGAAAAGTATACAGCGATAGTATGAATTTTAATAAATTGAATATTATAATCCTTTCCCACAACTATAGTTGGAGGAGTAATACTTAACATCTTGCTCTGACCTGATAAGCTTATAGTTGCTCTTCCAGTTATTATGTTTGCAAGTTCAGCTATGGCACTTTTTAACATTTCAGGGTCATTTCTTTTATTATCATCATTGATCATACATTGAGCTATCCTTTCTGCTGTATGCTCTTTAAAAGAATAAATAACCTGTCCTTCGATAAAACCAGCGACTCCAACAATAATAGAGATATCGTTATCTGGAGTAGGGTCAGCTTTTAGCTTCATATCAGATTTGGTTAACTCAACTCCAGCAAGTTGATCAAAAACATCTATGGCATTACTGATAAATGGATTAACATATTCTGCCTTAATAGTCTTCATAAAAACCCCTTTTGGTGGTTAATATTTATGCATTTATAATATATAACAACTTTAAGATATTTGCAATTTTTTTTTACTATTCACAGAAAATCAGGAGCAGATTGTTTATATACTTATTAAAAGTTTTCTAACTTTTGCCATCTTTATTGTTTTTATTATTTTCTTTTTCTCTATCTTCAAAATTTTTCAATATTATCTCTACTGATCTATTTAAATCTGGTTTATAAATATAATAATCAAAATATATACCATTTTTTATTTCATCTGTTGGAAGTCCTGACATCAAACAAATCTTCGGTCTATTATTTATAGATAAAAGATATTCAATTATCCTTTCACTTTCATTTTCCTTCAAAGTATAATCTAAAAAAATAGCAGTAACAATTTTACCTTCCAAATTTATATCATTAAATATTTCTATAAATTCATTATAATTTGATGCCTCAAAAGTCACAACATTTTCTTTATTGAGTAGTTTTTTAATAATTTTTCTAATATATTCTTCATCATCTACTATTATTGTATTTATCATTGAACTACCTCAACTCACAATGTTTTTAAATTAACCACTTCAAAAATAAAAGTGGCTAGATACAGAAAATTTTTCTAACCCCTGACTCCTTGTAAACAAGCATAATTAAATATAAAAATACAATAAGAAATTCTATCTTTTCCGATGATTCTGAAAATTTCTCTTCATAAAACTCAAAATTAAAAGAAGCCATAAATGCCTGATCAATTCATCTTCCATGCTAACTCATAATCTTTTAGACTTTCGACTATCGTACTTTCAACTGCATTAATAAAAATATTTTTCCCTGACTTTCAACTGTAGTATAAAGCTCATTAGAAAAGTTTATTTGATAGAAGAACTATCTGTAACATTATCCTTATTTTCTTCCAGTGAGGATCTCGTTTTATATTTGCTTACATACTCTGTAAGATCTGCTATGACTTCTCGAGTTTTCAATGAATCTTGTGTTAGTTTATTGGCAATGACCCTAAAATCTTCAAATTTTAAGTTCATATTTGTTATAGATTCAGCTATTCTATCGAGACTGTTCTTTTGACTTTCAGATGCATTATTAACAAAAATATTTGTATCAGATATACTTGCAATATCATTTTGAATTTTAATGAAAGATTCAAAGAGTTGCTGAAACTTTTCAAGAAAATCCCGCAGTTCATTTTTAAGTTGTTTGATAGTTTTTGTTATATTTCGTGTAATTTTATCAGATTCATCAGCAAGTTTTCTTATTTCTGAAGAGACTACTTCAAAACCTTTACCTACTTCTCCGGCTTTTGCGGATTCGATAGCTGCATTTAACGATAAAAGATTGGTTTGATCAGATATTTCAGAAATAGAAGTTATAGACAATGTCATGTTTTCAACCTGTTTAATCAAATTCTGAGTCTTTAACTTAAATTCATTTAAAAGCTCAGAACCCACTCGTACGGTTTCAAGACTCAACTTAGATTCCTGCGCAACTTGATTTATCTTTTCAACTATCTCTGTGTTGTGTGCAACAGTTTCTTCGATTGAAACAATAATTTCCTTAATTTGATCTGAAAAATACACAACATTTTCTTCAATCTGTTTAACAATCATTTCGTTGTTTTCACTATGTTTTTCAAGAGTATAGAATTCTTTGTTGACCCCATCGATTATATTTGAAAAACTTAATATAAGATTATTTATAAGAGAAACTAAGTCATCAACCTCATTTACTCTAGTTTTTTTTATGTCTATTGGCACAAAAACATTTGTTTCCATGATATTCAAGACTGACTTTTGGAGTTTTGCGACTGGTCTTGATACCTGATATGATATTATTGTAACTACTATTATTGCAATGAATATTATGCTTCCTAAAATTATACTGAGATATTCTATCAATCTATCTATAGGTGAAAGATACTCCTCATCTGATGCACCAACTACTATATACCACTTCCAATTATCTATCTTCAAATATTTTCCATGAAATTTTTCGTTACTGAATATAAAAGAAAAGGTTTTTCCAACCTTCGTATTTTTAATATCATTAAAAATTGGACTATTGGTATTTTCATCTTTTATCTTTGAACTTGTATTCTGGTAAATAACTTTTCCATCATAATCTATAACCGCAACATAACCTTTTTGACCTATTTGCAAAGATATAGCATAAGTGCTTATCATGGCCTGCAAAGAAGTTTCAAAAATATCGTAGGTTTGCCCAATATCGAATATTCTTATTATAAATGAATCTATATCTTCATATTTTGATTGTAACGAAAGTTCTAGAAGATCTAAAGCATAATTACTTATCATTGTATAAAGTAGAATACCAGCTAATATAATAAGAATAACAATTACTGGAATTATGCTTGAAAGCAATCTTGTTCTTAATTTCATAAAATATCTCTTATTTAAATAATTTATCTCAATAAAATTAATACTATTTGATTTAAAAAAGTAAAACAAACCTCAACTATTTTATCGAAAAATAATTTGAATAAGTTTATTTAAAATTTATAGAAACAAATAATAAAGGTTATTAAACATCGCTTTCCTTTATTTCATAAGGGAAAAAACCATGAATTAGCTCAATCCATTTATTTGCTTTTATTTCATCCATCCTGTTTTCCAAAATAAAGTATTTGCCAGAAATCTTAAATCCTAAAGTGTAAACATATTCATCCTTTATGTTAATATTTAAAAAACCTCTTTTTTTAAATATCTTTTTTAAATAAATTGAGTTTAGATCTTTAAAATAATATTTTTTTGATCTCCAGAGGAAAATTAACCCTTTCATTATTTTTATCTCTTCAGTATCTTTATCAAACACATAAGTATCCTTATAAAAACTTGCAAAAAAAAGCAAAATAAAAATTATCGCAAAAAAAATGTACTGATATATATAATAATTTTTTATCTCGTTAAGAGATCCAGGTAATAACATTGCAATTACAACTGAGACAAAAAATATAAAACTTAAAATTCTATTAAATATTCGCATTCTAAATATCAATTTATTTTTTTGTTTATTAAGCAAAATCTCGTAGAACATCCAGATCTCCTATCTTAACTTTCGTATATCACAAATTAAGATATATTTTCCTTTAAAGTAAAGAAAAAATATTAATTCTCAAAATAAATTTAATACAAAAATACAAATATATGGCAATAAAAATTGAGCCTATTTGTTTATACAAACAGGCTCCCGGGGTTTATTCATTATACTAATATAGCTTAAACTATATTGAAATATATAAAACACGTTGATAAGAATAAATTTTCATCATTTAAAATTTGATTAACATAATTTAAATGACATATTAGACACATGTTTCAACACCAAGTTACAATGGGCAAATTAAAACATCAAATAAGATTTATTTTCTATAAAATCATTTTTCAATAATATTTACAACATATACTAGTATAACCAGCAAGAAACAAAATGATCTTTTTCAACTTCTTTCATCATCGGTTCTTGTTGAGTACATTTTTCCATTTTATGAATACATCGAGGATGAAAGTTACAACCTTTTGGAGGATTTATTGGGGAAGGAACATCACCACTAAGAATTATTCTTTCCTTCTTTCTTTCAGGATCAGGTACCGGAACAGCAGAAATTAAAGCCTGGCTATACGGGTGTAATTTATTATCATAAAGGTCATTTTTTGATGCAATTTCAACGATCTTTCCAAGATACATAACAGCAATATCATCCGAGAAATATTCAACGACAGATAGATTGTGTGCTATAAAAAGATATGTAAGGCCAAACTCTTCTTTTAAATTATTAAGAAGCTTGAGTATTTGAGTTTGAATTGATACATCAAGAGCTGATACTGGTTCATCAAGTACCAGAAGCTTTGGTTTCAATGCTATTGCTCTAGCAATGCCTATTCTTTGCCTCTGTCCACCAGAAAACTCGTGAGGATATCTATTTATGTAATTTGGGTCAAGTCCAACATGTTCCATCAAATCCTGAACAATAAGTTTTCTCTCTTTTCTTGAAGAATATTTTTTATGAATATCAAGTCCTTCAGCAATAATATCACCAACAGTCATTCTTGGGCTAAGAGAACCATATGGATCCTGAAAAACCATCTGAAAATTGACTCTTTCTTTTCTAATCTTTTCCTTGGTGTAAGCATAGATATCATATTCTTTTCGTAAACTGGAAAGCTGTTTTAAAATCTCTATTCCTTTCTTACTTTTCTTTTTCTTCTTATCCATTTCATTATAGCTGGTTTGAAGATTGTTTATTTCTGCTACTATTTCTGAAGGTACATCAAAAAACATTTCACCATCAAATGGTTTATATAATCCAACTATAGTTCTTCCGACTGTAGTTTTACCACATCCTGATTCTCCAACAAGACCAAGAGTTTTCCCACGTTTAATTTTAAATGATACACCATCAACTGCTTTAACGTAACCAACAGTTCTCTTTATTATGCCTGCTTTAATTGGAAAGTATGTTTTTAAGTTATATAATTCAACAAGATAAGGATTATTATTTTCCATGAAATCGCTCCTTTAGATTATTGAAACAAAATTATTGGTATAAAAAACATCTAACAAAATGCCCGGGTTCTACCTCTTTTAGAGAACAATCCTGTTCATCACATATAGGAATCCTTTTATTGCATCTGTCTGCAAAGTAACATCCTTTTGGTAAATCTATAAGATTTGGAACTCTACCAGGAATTTCCTGTAACTCTTTTCCACGTTGGCCGAGTATTGGAATGGATTTCAGAAGACCTATTGTATAAGGGTGCATTGGTTTTTTAAAAATGGATTTTACATCAGTTTTTTCAACTATAACACCTGCATACATTACAGCAACATGGTCTACAGTTTCCGCAATAACAGCCAGGTCATGTGTAATAAGGATAACAGCAGAGTTAAATTTCTTCTGCATTTGCTTTATAAGATCAAGAATCTGTGCTTGTATTGTAACATCAAGTGCTGTTGTAGGTTCATCTGCAATAAGAAGTTGTGGATTACATGTTAGAGCCATGGCAATCATAACCCTTTGCCTCATACCACCCGAAAGTTCAAAAGGATATTGATCAAACCTTTTTTCTGCCTCTGGAATACCAACTATATTAAGAAGTTCAATGGTTTTTTCCCTGGCTGCTTTTTTGCCAAGGTTTTGATGTAATGTAAAGACTTCAGAAATCTGATGGCCGATTGTGAAAACAGGATTAAGTGCGGTCATAGGTTCTTGAAATATCATAGCTATCTTATTGCCCCTTATTTTGTGCATTTCAGATTCAGATTTGTTTAAAATATTCTCGCCATCGAAGAAAATTTCACCATCAATGATTTTTCCAGGTGGATTAGGAATTAATTTCATTATAGAAAGAGATGTGACGGATTTCCCGCATCCTGACTCTCCAACAAGTCCAAGTGTCTCTCCATTGTCAACTTCAAATGAAACATCATTGACAGCTTTTACAACACCTTCTTCTGTATAAAAGAAAGTTTTTAAGTTTCTTACCTCGAGTAATTTATTTCGAGTATTATTTATTTCTTCAGATGGTTTTTTTTCTTGATTCTTCTCAGACATTATTCATCTCCTTAAAGTTTTAAATCTTAAACTAGTTTTTATTCTATTTATTCAAAAATATATGCTGCCATTAAACTGGTTACAATATTCATAAAAAAAATTGAATAAATAAAAAATTAACGTTTATTTAATTTTTATTTATTAATTACACTCCTGAAATAAGACATTATAATAAACTATTTGATAGTTATATACAGGAGCATGCAAAACCTTAAAATTCTTTTATAGTTCTAACCTGTATAGAAGAAAAGAAAAATAGCTTTTAAACAGCCAATATGGCAAATCACACAAATAGAAAATGTGAAGAGCCAAAAAGATACAGATCTCATCTTTTTCAGGAGAACCATTTAATTCATTTATATATTAATTTTATAAATTTCTTAATCTAGGATCAAGAGCGTCTCTAAGTGCATCTCCTATAAGATTTAAAGCAAGAACAAAAACCCATATGAAGGGAACGGCACCCAGGAAATTTTGCCATCTTCCTGCACTTACTTCTTGAGAGGCATCAGCAATCATAGTCCCCCAGGTAGGGACACCTACTATTGAAAGCCCAAGATAAGCAAGAAGAACCTCTGACATAATAACACTTGCAAAAGTCAAAATTGCAGAAATGATAACATAATGAAATACATTAGGAAGAATATGTTTGAAAATTATTCTTCCATCTTTAGCACCAAGTGTTTTAGCAGCAAGAACATATTCAAACTCTCTTGCTTGCATAAAAGAACCTCTTATGACCCTTGCAAGGCCAACCCAGCCTGTTAAAGCAAAAGCAAGTGCTATATTTAAAAAGGATGGTCCAAGTAGTAAAACGAATGCAAGTATTATTATAAGTCCTGGCACTGAATAAATAACAGACATAATATACTGTATTGCATCATCAAGAATTCCACCATAATAACCGGCAATCGATCCGAAAAAGACTGCTATAGGAACCATCAAAGCAATAGTTAAAAAACCAAGGTACATGGATATCTTTGTTCCATAAACAGCTCTTATAAGAACATTTCTACCAAAAATATCTGTTCCTAAAGGATTAGCTCTATCTGTAAATGGTGGAACAAATGACATATTCACATCTTCAACATGTTGTGTTGCTAGAGTTTCTATATTGAAAATATTGAAAACAGAAATCAAAGCCATAATTATATAAATAAATAAAATAACGAACATTACCATGGCAAGTCTATTTTTATATAATCTTCTGGCTGCATCAGCTAATAGACTTCTTCCTTTTATCTCTTTTTTATTTTCAAGATCCATTTTGCTCTCCTTTTTATAAAAACAAATATCTTTAGCTCAATTTAACCCTAGGATCAACTATACTGTAACTTATGTCTGTGATTAAAGAAAATACTATGAAAAACAATGTGTATATGACTACCATAGCTTTTAGTACAGGTAAATCATAACTCTGTACTGCAGTTACAGTTAAATCACCTATGCCAGGGATAGAGAAAAACCTTTCTGTCAACAGAGCACCGGTAAATAAATAAGGAATAGATATTATTACATTTGTCAAAATAGGTATTAAGGCATTTTTAAGAACATGAGTAAACATGATCTTTCTTGTGGAAAGACCTTTTGCTTTTGCAGTTCTTACGTAATCCTTATTTACTTCTTCAACAAAAACTGTTCGATAGTATCTTACATCTCCACCCAAACCTGAGATTATTATAAGTATCCATGGAAGAATAAGATATCTTATTGCAGAGAGATCATTTGCCCATCCAGAAATGGGGAATAGCCTTAACTTACCAGCAAAAAAAGTTTGAAATAATATGATCAGGGCAAGGTAAGGGAAAGCAATAAATATCGTTGATAGCACTGTTAAAAGTTTGTCAAGAAACTTACCTCTATTAAAGGCACACACAAGTGCCAATGCCGTGGCAAATATAAAATCCAGGACAAAAGGAGGAAAAGTAACAGCCAGTGATACAGGGACACACCTTTTGATGAGCTTATTTATAGGCTGTTTTTTCGATAATGATGAACCAAAATCCATCGTGACTGCCTGTTTTATATAATCAAAATACTGTAAATATAGAGGCTTATCAAGACCATATTTATGCCTTAAAATTTTAATCTGTTCAGGTGTACGTGATTTAGAAGGTAGCATATTGTATAGAACTTTATCCTGTCCACCTATAACATTGAAAAGTAAAAAGAAAATAATCATACATCCTAGCAATATAGGTATTAAATTAAGAAGTTTTCGTATAATATAGTTTACCATATATTGTGTCTCCTTATTTCTTTATGCTGATTAAAATTACCATAATTTTATCACTTATGCAATAATTTTTATATTTTCTGTTTATAGCCTTCTTTTTCATGAAAAAAAAAGTCATAAAGCATGGTATTATATATGTTCGTTCATCTTACTATGACAAGATCCTTACCATTAATAAAAAAATATTAACTAATTTTTATAATTGGCTTAACTTTAAAAATTATATAGATCAGGTCATTTATTTACCTAAATTTTATCCTTATTCAAAAAGTATGAATCTTTTTTATTTATCAGATAAAAATATTTGAACTTTTCCTTATTAATATTTACAAATAAATATTTAGGTATTATGCTATAAACAAATACAGTGTTTGTCATCAAAAAGTTACGGAATCAAAATATAGCTAACAGCATCAATCTGGTCTTATAAATATCTTATTATATAAACTTAAGGAAAATTTTAGAAAAAGATATGAAAAAATTTTATGTAAAAAAAAATGAACTTGAAATAGTTCTAAAACTTTTTAGCAGCTTCTCCACCTGCAAAGAACTTGATAAACTTTTTGACAAAATACTCGATTCATCAAGAGAACTTACAAACTGTGATGCTGGCACTTTGTATATTAAAAATGATGAAGATTTTCTTGAATTTAAATTATCCAGATCTTATTTTTTATCAAACAAGTTTGGGGAGGAAGGTGTCAATGATCTTTTCAAGACTTTTACTTTAAAAATAGACGAGAATTCCATAGCTGGTTACTGTGCAAAGACTAAGAAAATGATAAATATAGGTGATGTCAAAAATCTTGATAAACTTGTTACCTTTACTTACAACGACTATTGGGATAAAAAATATGACTATAATACGATTTCTATGCTAACATTTCCACTTATTAATAATCAAAATGAACTAATCGGCGTTTTGCAACTTATAAATGCAAAAGATAGAAAAACTGGAGATATTATACCTTTTTCCAGGAAATCAGAATACCTTCTCAGCCTTATTGCCATGCAATCTGCCATGGCGATTGATAATATTCAACTTACCACGAGACTTCATGAATCACATATAGAAACTATCTTAAAACTTGGTATAGCTTCTGAATATAGAGACAAAGAGACATTTAACCATATAAGACGAATGAGTGAATATTCCAGTCTTCTTGCCCTAAAAGTCAAGAAGTCTCAAAAATATGCCGAAAATATGCGGCTGGCTTCAATGATGCACGACATCGGGAAGATTGGCATACCTGATGCAATACTTTTAAAACCTGATGTGCTAACTGATCAGGAAAAAAAACAAATGCAAAAACATACTATATTTGGAGCCATGATTTTGAAAGAATCTCAATCTGACATCCTGCAACTTGCAGCGAAAATAGCTTTAACTCATCATGAAAGATGGGATGGCGCTGGTTATCCTCTCGGATTAAAAGGCAATTCTATACCTATTGAAGGAAGAATAGTTTCTATAGCAGATGTTTTTGATGCTCTTTCATCTAAAAGAATTTATAAAGAATCGATACCCATTGAAAACTGTATCAACATGCTTAAAAGTGAAAAGGGGAAGCAATTTGATCCAGAACTTGTTGAGATTTTTATTGAATCTCTGCCTGAAATTGACAAAATTAGAGAACTTTACAAAGATACTGATGAAAGTGAACCTGAAATTTTTACAATCGGTGATATTATTGTTGATCTTTCCTCTTTATAGTATATCAATAAATTTCATATTTCATTTAGTATTATTTTCTCTTTACTTTCAATTGAAGTTTCAATTGTATATCCATTTAGACTTAGTAGTTAAGTAATAATTAACAATATTCACGATGCAAATAATAATACTTTTCTATCTATAAAGAAAAATTACTTTATCCTATAAACCATAATTCCGCTATTTATTATGAATTGGAACTAGCATATATCCATAGATAAGCCATGTTTGATTCTTTAAAACAAGATAGAATTCAGAATCGTATCTTTCAATAATATCTTTATATTTAAACTCAAGGTAAACATTAACTACTGCCTTGTCTTTTTCAATAACTGTTTTTTTTATTTCATAGTGAATTAAATCATTATAGAATTCTGAAATCCTTTCTTTTTTGAAATCTTCAATTATTTTCAACCTATCCTGCTCAGAGGCATAAAGATATTTTGTCTTATATTTTGTATATTGGATTATATATGAATCAAAATCAAAAAAGGAAAAATATAGATCCCAATTTCTATCAATCCTTGCCTGCAATGCCATTTCAACTATCTTATATGGAGGTAGATCTCTTATATTTTGTTGTACCTTTTTTGCTTCAACATATTTATCTGCAGTAGTAGCAGAAGGAAAAAATGTTTTTGGAGGATTTAATTCTAATTTTAAAACATTTTTTGAGATAATCTGGCTGTCTCTCTCTATGGAAGGATAGAATATTCCTTGAATGAAGTAGAGACCAGAAGTTTGAAAATCATACCATTCGCTTATATTTATTATATATGAAACACTCTGGAATGGAGCAATCAAAATGGTCCTTGTGTACACTTTTTCCCTGGTAGATTTTGTTAAAATATATTGTTTCGAATATGGTACTTCTTCCCCAGCAGATGTATATATTTTAAAATCAACACTAAATATTATATCCTCAGCTACTTCAAAATAATAATTTTGAGCCGTTTTATTTATTATTTCAAACTTAACATCTATGGGGGAATTTAAGAAATATATCTGTTCAGAATCAAACTTAATATCTACTTCAAGACTGTTCTCTATATCAAAACTTAAAATCAATGAAATAAAAATTAGTAAAATGGTAAAATATAAGATTTTTTTAATTTTATATTTCATAATTTAAAATAGTTCTCCCTTTTAAATATCTTGATAAACAATTTTATATTTAAATAAATATTTGATTTTTTGCAAAAATCGTAAAATTTATATTATAAATATACTCAGGAATATAAAATAATAAATTTGTTTTATACATAATCTTATTTTATCTATAATTTCGGAAATAAATGGAATTCTTAAAATTTTAATTTAAATTTCTAAATTGGAGGAATAATGAGATTTATATTTCTGGATGAGTACAAAAGGGATGATAAATACTTTGAAATAAATGGGGATGATTATCGACATCTTATAGCAAATAGATATCAACCCAAAGATATGATAAAGGCAAAATATGGTGATTATATTGGAAATTTTGTAATTTGTAAAATAAGTTCCACCTATTTATTTGGTGAATTCTTTCCTGAAAAAAAGATAGAGAACCCTGAACACTATATATCATTAATCCTGGGACTTCCAAAGGATAGAGCATTATTTCCAACCCTTGAAAAATCTGCTGAAATTGGGATAAAAGATATTTTTATTACTCCAACAGTTAACTCTGATAGAAAAGATATTAATGAAACTAAATTTGAAAGAATGAAAAAAATCGTAAAGGAAAGCTGTATGCAATCTGGAAATTACTTTATACCCTGCATTAACTATTTCAACTCTCTTTCAATAATATTAGAAAAAATTAAAGATGACTACACTTTAAAACTTTTGCTAGACGAAGGTTACATTGAGAATATTAACCCTTTTGACATCTACTCCAAATACTGTATTGAAAATTTTTCAAGAGTAGTTATATTTGTTGGACCAGAAGGTGGTATCAACGAAAATGAAAAAAATAATCTGATCAAATCAGGTTTTATTTCCATCAGTCTGGGATCAAATATTTTAAGAACTGAAACTGCAGCTATTGGAACTATCTTTTTTTTAAAACAGTTACAAAATTTTATCTACAAAAGGAGTTTTTTTTAAAATGCTTAAATCTTTTAAACTTTTTGGAATCAAAATTATAACAGCAACTCATGAAGAAATTTCTTCCTATGCTTTAAAAAGGTTGGATGATGGACTTTTTACACATATTGTAAGTTTAAATTCAATTATTCTATTCAAAAGTCTTTTCTCTAAAAAATACAGGCAAATTCTTAAAAATGCAGATCTTGTTTTCATCGAAAGTTTTGGCGTTGAACTTACTTGTCGGCTACTTGGAATAAAAACAGAAAAAAGGGTAAATGGTATAGACCTTTTAAGAGAACTTCTCTATTATGCTAATATATATAACAAAACCATCTATCTTTTAGGTGGCAAATTTGATGTTCTTACAAAAGCTGAAAGAAATATAAAATTTTCCTATCCTCAAATTCGAATTGTTGGAAGGCATCATGGTTATTTTGATGCTGCAGAAGATGAAAAGATAAGTATCGCTATCCAGAAATCAGCTCCAGATTTTATTTTTGTGGCTATGGGTGCACCTAAACAGGACTTCTGGATAAATTCTCATCGTGAAACTTGCAACCTTAAAGTTGCAATGGGTGTTGGTGGAAGTTTTGACATATTCGCCGGAACAAGAAAAAGAGCACCTGAAACAGTACAGGAGCTTAACCTTGAATGGTTATATAGATCTTTATTTCCACCAAAGAGAATTTTTAATCTTATTCCATTATTTTTTTATGGCATTTTTATCATTTTTTACTCTCTCGGCTTTAAACTGGTGAATCTTATTAAAGGGAAAAAAATAGAACAACCAGAGACTATTGAACAACCCAATATTGTTAAATAGATAATCTTAAGGAGTTAGCATGATTGAACCAAAAACGCTAAAAGGGTTCAAAGACTCTCTTCCTTCTGAAGAGGTTTACAGAAAAAATTTAATCTCAAATATTGAAAAAACTTTATCTTTGTATGGCTATTATCCAATAGATACTCCTGCTCTGGAGTATAAAGAGATTCTGCTTGGAAAAGGTGGAGATGAAAATGATAAGCAGATATTTCTATTTAAAGATAAAGGAGAAAGAGATGTTGGACTTCGATACGATCTCACTGTCCCTCTTGCACGATTTGTTTCTCAACATTTCAATCAGCTAACTTTCCCTTTCAAAAGATACCATATTGCAAAAGTCTGGAGAGGTGAGAAGCCACAAAAAGGTAGATTTAGAGAATTCTATCAAGCAGATTTTGATATAATTGGAACTAACTCATTATCTTCAGATGTTGAGATAATTTTTCTTGTGTTTGATCTGATAAGAAACCTTGGAATAAGCGATTTTAGCATAAAAATTAATGATAGAAAGCTCATGCATGATATTTTTATGGCTTTAAAAATTGAGACTTTTGAAAAGCAGATCCTTTCTATACTCGATAAGTATTATAAAGTTTCTGAAAAAGAGATTTTGCATGAGCTTGAAAGCTTAATTAATAGTAAAGCTACTATAATACTTGAACTTGTCCAGAAAGCAAGATCTTATGATTTCTTTGACTATTTAAAAGAAGAATTTGGCATAAACAAAAGCAGACTTGAGGAAGTTTTTGAATTTTTTCATAAGATGCAACTTTCAAATTTTATTAAATTAGACCTTGCAATCACAAGAGGATTGGATTACTATACCGGCCTTGTATTTGAAACTTTTATAAATGATGGCTTAGAACTTGGATCTATTTGTTCTGGAGGAAGATACGATAATTTAACAGCTCTTTTTTCTGATATCACCCTTACCGGTATTGGTGGATCCATAGGACTTGATAGACTTATAACATATCTTACAGAAAAAAAACCTGTAGATGAATCTTTTTCTAATAGATGTTTGATCGCAAATTTTTCTGAAAAGGATCTCCCAACCTATTTCGATCTGGCATATGAACTAAGGAAAGAAGGCTTAACAGTGGAAATCTATCTGGAACCAGCCCGACTTAAAAAACAGTTTCAATATGCTGAACAGAAAAAATTTAGATTTTTACTTTTGATGGGGGAGGAAGAAATCTCCCGGCATGTATATAAACTTAAGGATATAAATAGCGGTGAAGAGCAAGAATATGAAAATATAGAAAAACTTTGCAGTTATTTAAAAAACCCGCAAAAATCAACCAATTTGTGAAGAATTTCGGCATAATTTTTATCTTTTTCCAGAATTTCAATACCAATGTCATAAAAATTTTCATTGATATCTTTATTAACTCTCTTTACAAGACCAGTAAAATGAAGCGTATCCCCTTCATTTATCTCTTTTGGTAGTTTTATACTTAATTTTAATTTACGACCTTCAGGAATTTCAGACTCAGACATCATCAAAATACCACCTTCTGAAATATCAAGAAGATAACCAAGTAAAATATTATTTTCATCGAATATCCTTAGATAAAATATAAGATGTCTTCGAGTGAATTTTCTTCTATCCATCATTATTCCCCTTATATAGAATGAAATTTTATAAAAAACTGGTAAACTAGCTTGGTATGTCTTGAAACTTTTTAATAATAAAATTATTTCAATAAACAGATCATATTTTTTTATAGCTTAAAACTAAAAATAGTCAAAACATCTAAAATAAAATCATTTATCCTTAATTTACAATAATTATAAAATAAAACTTTTAAATGACAAATGCAAAAAAGTAGATAAATCTGGATAATCATCACAGTACAGCATCATTATTTTGAATTATTATCTGTTGTTCTATTTTTTTCCCTGATATTGATTCGATAATATCTTTTCTTGTAACTATTCCAACTAAAATATCATCCTGTAGTATAGGTAAATGACCGATATTATACTTTTGAAAAATCTCTTCAACTTCTTTAATATTCATAGAAGGAGTTCCAGTTATAACTTTCTTTCGCATGTATGCAGAAACCGGACTGCTCATCTCTGAAGATTTTCTAGCTTTCATTATATCTCGTAATGAGATAAATCCAGTAATTTTGAGGTTATCATCAACTACAGGAGCTCCAGTCTGGTTTATTGACTCTAAGAATATAGAGGCTTCTTTTATAGACCACTTTTCTCTTATAGTATTGACTTCTTTTGACATGATATCAGCAACAGTTCTAGCTCTAACTATAACTGATTGTAAAGTCACAACAAATGAATTATAGAGCTCAAAAATTTCACTCTTTTTTACTTTCGTTGAACCAGCCAGGTCGTGCCCGCCTCCCCCAAAAGCAGAAAGTATGGCATTTATAGAGATCTCTTCTGTCTTACTTCTTCCAATGATTATAGCCTTTTCTGAATCATCAAATGAAAAAAAACAAAAAATAGCATCTGGATTCTCTATTTCAAAAACCTTCTCAACAACAGCAGATATTCCTGATTGTTGTGATGGAAGTTCCATAAAAGAAAGTACAACATTATGACCATTTATATTCTTAAAAGTAAGATGATTTAGTAAATCATGAAATATAGAAATCTGGCCTTCACTTTGAATGGATTGAACAGAACTAATGACTATCTTTAGATCTGCATTACAGGAAAGCAAGTATTGTCCAACTAAAAAATCATCTTTAGTAGTGTTAAGATGAGTAAAATTACCGGTATCAGCATATAATCCAGCAAGTGCAATAGTAGCATCTTCTCGACTTATCATTATTTTTTTTTCAATAAGTTTAAGCGCAATAATGGTAACATTTGCACCAGTATCCATGGAGATAAGTTGTGCATTTTCCAAATCGAAACTATCGTTGATATGATGATCTATTATATCGACAGGTACTGAACTTTTTGATAATACTTTTTCATACTCTAAAAGTCTATTTCTAGTTCTTGTATCAACGACAACAATTTTTTCAATATCATCGATATTTATTTCGCTTAAAGTCTTGAATTGAAAGTAATCGGAATAAAGAGAATATAACTTTTTTGCAGCTGGATGGATAAGTCCACTTTTTATGAGAACTGCATCGTTATAAAGATACTTACACAAGATCATTGATGCAAGACAGTCGTTATCTGTGTTGGAGTGACCAATAATAACAATCATAAAAAATATCCGCTTATTTTTCTTATAATTTGATTATAAATTAACAAATAAATAATTCAAATTTGAATTATTTTTGATGTTTTAAATAATAAGATCTATGATATTTTTTCCAGTACTTGTGACTTTTGATTTTAGCATCTTTTCCCAGTTTTTTCTACTTTGAACTTTAGATCGTATTATCTTTTTCTGTATTTTTATATTATAATATTTATATTAAAAAAAATGAAAAAACCAGAACTTTTAGCTCCTGCTGGGAATATCAACTCAGCCATTTATGCCTTTAAAGCAGGCGCGGACGGAATTTATTTTGGATTAACTTCTTTCTCAGCAAGAAAATTTGCTCCAAATTTTGATTTTATAGATTATCGAAGGCTTTTGAATCTCACTAAAAAAGAAAACAAGAGATGTTACCTTACACTAAATACGATAATTTTAGAAGATGAGATAGATTATTTTATTCAAACACTTCAATTCCTTTCCTATTATCCCCCTTCAGGAATAATTATTCAGGATACTGGGATCATTCCTTTGATGAGATACTTTCTTCCAGATATAAGTATTCATCTTTCAACTCAAGGTGGTACATATTCAGGTTATACTTTTGATATATTACATAAACTTGGTATAAAGAGGGTAATTATTGCAAGAGAGATGACCATTGATAACCTTTCTTTGATTAAATCTGAAGCGTTAGAAAACGAAATCGAAATCGAAGCATTCGTACATGGAGCTTTATGTTATAGTTTTTCTGGTTTTTGTCTGGCTTCAGGTATACTTTTATCAAGAAGCGGCAATCGAGGTGAATGTGCTCAGATATGCAGAAACCTCTATAAGATCGATCCAATATCAATATCTAAAAACTATCCTGACAATATTCTCAAAAATTTCGCAAATAACTGTGTATACACCTCCCTATTTTCCTGTAATGATATCTGCTACTCTGATTTTATACAAAAATTAATGGAACTTGAAATAGATGCGTTTAAAATTGAAGGAAGAATGAAAAGTTCTGAATATGTTTATAATACGGTAAGATTATATAGAGATTTAATAGACATTACTCTTGAAAACTCTCATAATAATTCATTTAAACAGATAAATTATAAAAAAGATAAAGAGAGTTTAATTACAAATCAGTTTAAAAAGAGTATTGTTTCTTTTTCCAGACAGTTTACAAGTGGATATTTATTTGATAAAAATTCAGATAAATTAACAAATCCTTTTTTTCCTGCGCACACAGGTATAGTCTGTGGAAAGATAATGATGATAAAAAAAGACGGTATTCTAATTAATTTAAATGAAAATGTTTTTATAAGAGATGGTATCCAGATAATCGCCTCTATAAACTATAAAGTGTTCAATTACCAGGGAAGTATAAAAAATATAGTAAAGAACAATCAAAAATGTAAAAGTGCAAAAAAGGGTGAACTGGTATTTTTACAAACAGATATTTCAAGCAAATTCCTTGCTGATTTCCCGGAACTCGAAGGTTTAGATTTTGATAATGAAGGGAAAAAAACCATAAACTTAAGATCAAGTACCGAACTTGAAAAGGAAATAAGCATTGAAACTAAAGAATGGTTTAATAATTTTGTCAAATTTTTTAGCTCAAAAGATAATTTAATAGATTTTCTTGCATTTAATTCTCAAAAGAAAGCCGCACTGTTGATCCAGAAAATTTCAGATAGGACTCTTGACCTTCCTTTAATAAATCCTGCAAGTTTAAATCCTATATACCACCCTATAGATATTCATATAAAGTCAAAAGATCTCGATATAGAAATTTTAAAATCAAATAATCAATCTTTTAATATAGAGATAGAACTTAAGATGGAACTATTTATGAATTTTTTTAAAGAATCCTTTGAGTTTTCTGCTCTTTTAAAAAAGGGAGACGATTCATTTTATGATATTTTTATAGAACAGTTAAGTTTAAAAAAGAACTATCAATTTAAATATAACTTTATTTTTGATGAAAATACCAGGGAACTTTTCAATAAAATTTTCGTAATACCCTCCAATAAAAAAGAATTATTTCATAAAATCCAGCAGTGGATAGATAATTGTATTGAAGCATCAAAGAGCGAAAAATTCATTGAGAAAACAAAAAAAGATATACTCTATAAGATCGAATCATCAAAAGTTATTGCAAAGAAGAATTATGATAAAGGTAAAAGAATATTTACTTTACTGGAAAAGTATCATGTTCTTTTATTTGAACAAAATATTAAAGATAAAACTGATAATAACACTGGATTATTAAAAAGAGATGAATTTTCCATAAAAAAGAAAATAGATCATCATCGAATTCCTTTTGCACATTTAAATTGCTTTGATGATATTGAAAATTTTGCCACATTTGAAGAACTTGTAATAATACCACTACATCCAATTATTTTTGAAGAAAAAAAATATGTTGAAGCACTTGAAAAATTAATAGAGAAATACAGTGATAAAATCTTTTTATTAGGCTTAAATGCTACCTGGCACTTCCAGGTATTTCGAAAATTATCCATAAGAGAAAATATATTTGGTTTTCTAGATTTCTATATATATCAGGCAAATAGATTTTCAAATTATTTTTACTCAAATTTTGATAAGATCCTGTTTGGTTTTTACTGGATAGAATATCAAGAAAAAGTCGCTAAAAGCTTGAATTCAAAAGATTTAAATCTTCCACTTTTAAAGATAAAAGATTTCAATCCTCCTTTGTTTTTAAGTAGAGGATGTATACCAAAAAATCTTATATTTAATTGTTCATGCCCTGAAAATTGCATAAAACAGCATATAATTAAACTTTCCAATCAAAAAAGAATCTTCACATATATAGATTTTGATTGTATTTCGTACCTATTTTTAGAAGATAAAAACTAATTAAACCAGATCAACTTCGTTTAGTTTTTTCAAGATTGACTTCAAATTTATTATAAAGTTAATAACATCTACATGGCTTTAATAGTTATGTTTTTATTTTTATCTGATTAAGTACAAAGCCAATTTTTAGTAAAAAAAATAAATATCTTCTTAAACAATTATATATTTGTGAGTTTTTAAATATTTTAATTTACAAGTAATTTTAATTACATTAACTCTTTTATACTATCAAATACTCTTTTTCAGCTAATTCTAACTTTCATTATTATTCGATAAATGGATATTTAACTTAACATATCCAGCTAAGTTTTCCGAATTTTGAGCTTTTGACTTTAAACATTATGCTGTTATACTTTCGACTTAAACTGCAACATAAAAATTTTAGTCATTATTAACTTGATGGATCAGCAAATATTAAAGTCCAGGGAGTTCTATCCCTTCTATCTTTTGTACCAAGTTGACCATAATAGTTATAGCCAGTAGCCCAAACAGAACCATCATCCTTTATCAACAAGCTATGAAAGCCACTGGTTGATGCTGTTTTCACTTTATCAAAAACCTGAGTGAATATATTAATACTGCTATTTTTTGCCACTCCAAGTTGACCATAAGAATTGTAACCAGTAACCCATAAAGTACCATCCTTTTTTAGTGCAAAACTGCAGTCTCCCATTGCTGAAATTGCTATAACATCTGTTAATACTTTAACAAATGCTTTTTTATCAATAAAATCAGAAGTACCAAGTTGACCATTTTTATTAAAACCAGTTGCCAGCAAAGTCCCATCTTTTTTTAGAACAAGACTATGAAAACTACCACAGGCGATGGAGCTGACATTCGAAAGAACTTCAACAAATCTATACTGAACCTGCACATTTTTGTAACCAAGCTGGCCACTATCATTGAGACCGGCTACCCATAAAGTCCCATCTTTTTTTAATACAAGTGTATGGTACTTACCGGCTGCAACAGCCTTTGTATCTGTTAAAACCTTATAAAAAAAATGTAT
>JAAYUW010000041.1 GCA_012517545.1 Exilispira sp. | reverse complement strand
TTTTCCCATTTTTTCTATTTGCGATATAGTTCAAAGCTTCAAGCATTGGACCATTTGTAAGAGATCCATCTCCTAAAAGAGTTACTATTTGTCTTTCTGATTTTTTCTTATTTTTGCTATCATCTTTATCTTTATGCTTATCTTCAACTTTACTGGATTCTTTTTCGCTAAGACCTGCACTTAATCCAAGAGCTAAAGGTAAGCCGCATCCTACATGCCCTACTTTAAATAAATCAAAAACCGATTCTTCAGGATCTGGAAAGCCAGAAAGTCCTTTAAATTCTCGAATTGTTGAAAATCTATCGAACCTGCCAGTCAAAATCTTATATGTGTAGATTTGATGACCAACATCGAAGGTAAAAAGATCATGTGAAAAATCAAAAACTTTATTTAATGCTAAAAAGATTTCTATTGTTCCTAAATTAGAAGCAAGATGAGTACTTTTTTTACTACAAATTTGTATGATATATTTTCTTAAAAGTTCAGCATAATTATTTAAATCTTCTATAGATAATGAATCGAAAAACTTCTTATCTGAAAGTTTTTTTAGTTCATCAAAGTTCAATTTTTAATCCTTCATAAATTCAACTATTTCTTCTTTTAAATAGTCAACAACAAAATTTTCTAAAACAAATTCATAGTTTTTTGTCGAGCTAATAAATTCTTTAAGTTCGGATTCAATATTTTCAAAATTTAATCTATTTTTTTTTCTTTTAGGTTTTACTTGATTAAAATTATCAACTTTAATATTTTTTGCAATATCAAGTTCATTTTCATTTAGTAAAATAAGCCATATTATATTTTCATCTCTTTTAAACCAGGTTAACTGTCTTTTGGCATAATTTCTTGTTTTTTGTTTGATATTTTCTTTAACCTTTTCTATCGAGATTTTGTCTTCGAAATATTCAAAAAGGTCAACATATCCAAGAGCTTTTAACGCAGGTAAATCTTTATTAAAATATTTTGTATAAAGAATTTTTGCCTCTTCAATAAAGCCATTTTCAAACATCAAATCAACTCTTTCATCAATAATATTATATAATCTTTTTCTGGGAAGATAAATTCCATATCTTTTATTTTTTAAATTCAAAGGTTCAATATCTTTTTCTTTATGAAAAAAGGAGAAAGGTTTTTTGGTTATTTCGAAAACTTCAAGTGCTCTGATAATCCTTTTTAAGTCATTTTTAGCAATTTTTTGAGAATATTCAATATCAATCTCACAAAGTTTTTTATATAAAAAATCAATTCCATTTTCTTTGTATAAACTTAAAAGATTTTCTCTTATCTTTTTATCCATTGGTGGAATTTTTGAAAAACCCAAAGTTAGTCCATCATAATATAAACCAGTTCCACCAACAATTAATAATAAATTTTCATCAAGTTTTGATATGACCTCTTTTGCATATTTAATATATTCTGCCGCACTATAATGCTGCTCTATTTCAACAATATCGATACCATAGTATTTGATTTTTTTTAATTCTTCATTCGATGGCTTACTTGTGCCAACATTCATTTCTTTATAGATCTGCATCGAAT
>JAAYUW010000040.1 GCA_012517545.1 Exilispira sp. | reverse complement strand
CCAAATTTTTTATTTACCATGACAATTTTTTCTCTATTAAAACCGGATTTATTTCTTGTTGTCGAAAGTGAGTTCTGGATTTCCTATTTCATTACTTCAAAAATTTTAAATATTCCGATTGTTGCAGTTCAAATAAGACATACCATGTTTCAAAAAAAAATAACAGAGCTTTACTATTATACATTTATAAGACTCTGTGCCTGGATTATATTACCTGAAGAGCGAGACGCTTATCCAGATAATTTCCCTTTTGAAAAGGTAAAATTTTTTAATACAGATTTAAAACTACTTAAAGTAAGAGTGAAAAAAGCGAACTGCAGAAAGGTTTTTTGCATATTTGCATCAACTCATAAGGAGGAAGAGGTAGTATTTTTTGAATGCATAAATAAAATGATCGATTCCTTTGAAGGAATCTTTGTTATAGCTCCAAGGCACCCTCAAAGAGCAAAAGAGATTTCAGACTTTGCCTTAAAAAAAGATCTTTGCCCAATTTTTCTTTCTGAAATATTAGATTTTTTAACTAAAGAAGTTGATAATATTGATGATACAAAAAATAATATCGACAATCAGGAATTTATTTTATCATTGAAAAAGAAAATGCCTCTTCATTTTAAAAATACCGATATTATGAAAAAAATTAACAATGAAAAATTGAGCCAATCTCAAAATGCAAACTTCAAAAACTTGCAAAATCCGATCAACCGCAGATTTATCATAATTGTTGATCTTTTTGGAAAACTTGACTGGTTATATGATCACTCAAAAGTAACAATCATGGGTGGGACTTTTTATGATTATAAAGGTGGACATAATATCTATGAACCTTTACTATCTGCAAGTTTTTGTATAGCAGGAAAGTATCTTCTAAATCTGCTATCTTTTTTTAAAGAAGCAGAAAAAGCTGGCCTGACGAGTCTAGTATCTGATTTTAATAAACTTGATTTTGAAATATTAAAATTCTGGGAGATCAGCAAATCGCTGGAAAATAAAAATGGAATCCTTCAGTTTGAAGGATCCAAATTTGAAAAACTATATATCGAAACTCAAAATGTTAAGCAACAAATTCTTCACGAATTTTCTCAGTTTTAGCAGAATTCATAAGTTTTTCCATTATTCTCTTTTCTATCTGTCTTATCCTTTCCTTTGTCAGATTAAATCTTTTGCCAATCTCAAGCAATGACATCTGTTCAAAAGTATCTATACCAAATCTCATTTTTATTATCTGTTGCTCTTTTTCAGTCAACTCAGAAAGTAAACTATTTACTATATCTTTAATATCCATTTTTAGAGCAGATTCCAGGGGAGTTTCTGAGGAATCAGCTATAAGATCTGCTATAACTGTATTGCTCGAAACCTGTGAATCCAGACTCTGAATTTCGGAAGAAGATTGTATAACAGTCTGTATATCCTCATCTTTCACATTTAGAGCTTTAGCAATATTTTCAATAGATAAATTCTCACCTTTATTTCGCATTTTTTCTTCAATCTTCTCAACCTGAAGTAGAGTTCCAACTCTATTTAAGGGAAGTCGTATCAGCCTGGATTTTTCAGATATAGCTTTCATTATAGATTGTCTAATCCACCATACAGCATAAGAAATAAAATGATTGCCTGTGTCTGGATCGAATCTTTCAATAGCTGTCAATAGACCAATATTTCCTTCCGCTATGAGATCCATCAAAGGCAAACCCTGATTCTGAAATTGCTTGGCAATAGAAACAACAAATCTAAGGTTAGAATTAATAATTTTTTGTTTAGCCAGTTCATCACCCTCTTTAGCTCTTCTTGCTAGATTTAACTCTTCGTTCCTTGTAAGAAGAGGATATTTTTGTATATCCTGAAGATAAGTTCTAAGCAAATAGTCCTTATCATCAAATTTGTTCTCCGTATTTTCTATATAAATATCCATCTGTTGATCTTGATCCTGATAATTTTCCTCAAAATCTTCTTCTCGCTCATTGTCCTCCAACATATACGATGCGAATGAATGATCAGCAACAAGTTCATCCATCAGATGTGAATTTTCATTTTTATACATTTTGTCCCCCATATAGAGCTTCAATATTATATTGCAATTTTTATGCCAGATATATTTTGACAATCAGTATTATAATACGGTAAATCATGCTAAATTTCAGGAGATCGAATATTGATAATATTCTGAATTATTTATTTGAAAGTCGTAAAAATATGAAATATTGATTTATAAATATACTTAAAACTTTTCAAAAACAAAATATAAGAAAATAAATACAGGAGAAATTTTAAGATCAAATATGATATTTAGAATTTTTTTACAAAAAATAAAAATTACTATTACTTAAAATACTCTATAAGTGATACTACCCAACAATAACCAGAATCTGATGAAAGAGAACCTTCTGTTCTTTTCCCTTTCAAAACTATACTTGTTTGAGGAAAAAATCTTTGTAAATTTTGAATTATTTGATCCTTAAAGTTGGTAATTTTGACACTGTCGATAACTATCACGCAATCAAGGGAATGTATTCTGTATTTAACGTTTTCACCTTCTATTTTTTCTATCATGTGCTTTAACAATTTTTCCGATGGGTAGTTTTTATACATATTGGTTGAATCTGGAAAGAGTTCTCCAATATCTTTTTTTAATATTGTAGGAGCAAGAGAATCTATAATAGAATGTATAAGGATATCTCCATCAGAATTTGCCATAAATCTCTTATCTTTATCAACGCAAATCCCACCTATCATGAGCCCGGAAATCATGTCTATAGAATCTGGGATATTCATATTTTCTGTGTAAATTTTACAATTATCAATAATTCTATGGGAGTCAAATCCTAATCCTGAAAATAAAGCCACGATTTTGCCTTTTTTTTTATTTTCCTCAATAAAAAATTGTTCCTGGTTAACGTATACTTTTTGTAGCTGTTCCTTTTTTCCCTGGACTTTCGACTGTAGCAATAAAGGTACAATTCCCTGACTTTTGACTTAAGACTTTCGACCTTAGACTGTTGCACTTTCGAGTCTTGACTGTGGTATATATAATTGATTTAATTTTTTTTATCAAAATATTGTTTTACACAGGACAAAAATACTTCATTTTCATCATAGCTTGATATAGTAACTCTTAATAAATTGTCCAGAAATTTTGAAGAAACATTTCTTATTGAAATCCCGTTTTCCTGAAGAAAGTTATATAAGTTAATAGTATCATTGTTACTCTTAAGCTTAAATGATATAAAATTTGTGTACGATTTATACACCTGTACTATAGAATATTTTTCTTTTCTTATCTTATTCAATGAAAGAAATATTCTCTCTCTTTCATTTATTATATCTTTTTGAATTTTTTGTAGATTATCTTTTTTATCTATAAGTATTTTAGCAATATCAAGTGTAGCTTGAGAAACCGGGAAGACAGGAATTACTTTTTTTAACTCCTTCACAACTTCCGCACTTCCAACAAGGTAACCGAACCTCAAGCCAGGAGAAGAAAATCCCTTTGAAAAAGTTCTTAAAATAATTAGATTCTGGAATTGCTCAATATATGGTAGTGCTGTGTGTAAAGAATACTCATAATATGCTTCATCAAGTATTATAAGCTTATTGCTTAAACTTTGAGCAATAAAAATGATATCAGCAAGAGAAAAAAGTGTTCCGGTTGGATTATTAGGATTGGTGAAGATTATAGCCTTTACATTCCTTTTTTTCCCATATTTGATAATGTTTTTTACATCTATATGAAAATCATAATCAAAAATCAAATTATCGATCCTCGAGTTGGAATCTGGACTAAAGTCTGATTTGGACTGTAAATTTTCAAGGACATCTATATTCGTTTTTTTATTTTCAATCAATGGAATCTCAATGAAATTAAGGCCAACAGATCTTCCATAATTTTTATAATCAGGATAGCATGGAACATTTATCAACACATTAGTTCCTTTCTCATTTAAAGCTATGAAAAGATAGTAGAGTAAATCATCAATTCCATTTGCTATCAATATTTGCTCTTTCTCAATCTTCGATGCAGCCTTATTTGATAAATCGTTTAACCACCATACTAGCTTATCTTTCAGAGGTTCTGTATACTCTTCGGTTGGATATCTATTTATTTCAGAATTTTTAAGTTTCAAAAAATCTTCTTCACTAAAAAATGAAAGGGGATTAATATTTGATTCGTTAAGAGCCAGATTAATTTTTGCTCTTTTAACTGAAATCCTGTTTTCTTCTTTGTCTTTCAAATCTTTTCTAAAAAAATATTCCATTATTTCCTCAAAATTAAAGGCATTTATTGCTTAATACTTACCTTCCATCATTATTAGACATATGAATGTTTAAATTAATATATCTTACTATGTTTACCAGAATTTCAACTTTCGACTGTTGCACTTTAGATTATATTAATAAAGGTATTATTCCCGCACTCTTATTTTTTGACTGAAGTATATTTATATATCATGAAGACTGTCTGTTAAATCGACTTTATCAGGGTTTGTTCGTTCATCTATGGTTTTAACTATTATTGGGGCTTGAAGATAGAATTCATTTTTCCCAGCTATCTT
>JAAYUW010000039.1 GCA_012517545.1 Exilispira sp. | reverse complement strand
GCAATTCTATCAATGCCTTCTGGTGAAATAAGGTATATACTTGCCAATTGTTATGCTACAATAGGTGTTGTTTCAAATATTGACCATAAAAATGTTGTTATAGGTAAAGCTGGTAGAAATAGATGGATGGGGATAAGGCCTCATGTTCGAGGAACAGCCATGAACCCTGTTGATCATCCTCTTGGAGGTGGCGAAGGACGAGGTAAAGGAAACCATCCTCAATCACCGTGGGGTACGCCGGCTAAAGGTTATAAAACAAGAAAAAAGAAGAATCGTTCAAATCGTTTTATAGTGAAGAGGCGCAAATAATTATATTTATAGATAGGAGAGTTGTATGTCACGTTCATTAAAAAAGGGACCTTATGTCGAAAGCAGTCTCTTTCGTAAGATTGTTGAACTTTCGAAAAGCGCTCATTCTCAAAAAACTGTAAAAACCTGGTCCAGGGAATCTACTATAATTCCTGAGATGATTGGTTTTACAATAAATGTTTATAATGGAAAAAAGTTTATACCAGTTTTTATTTCTGAGCATATGATTGGTCATAAACTCGGAGAATTTGCACCTACAAGACTTTTTAAAGGGCATAGAACATCTGAAAAAGTTGCCCAGGCAAAGTAATTTATAAGGAAGAAACAGATGAAAAGCAGAGCAATTGAAAAATTTATTAGAGTTTCTCAATCAAAAGTTCTTCGTTATTCCAGGGAAATACCACCTGGTACTCTTTTGAATGATGCCATAAATCGATTAACTTTTATTAATACAAAAGGTGCAAAAGTTGTTAAAAAAGCTTTAGAATCTGCAAAAGCAAATATGATAAATATTGCAACTACTCATAACATAGATGTTGATGATTCTACATTTACTGTTGAGAAAGTATCGGTTCTTAAAGCTCCTTCATACAGAAGATTAAGACCTCGAGGAAGAGGACATGCTGATATTATCCAGAAAAGGAACTCTCATATAGTAGTTGAAGTTTCAGACGAAAGATCTAAAAAAGGCGAGGCAAGGGGGAACTAAATGGGTCAAAAAGTCAATCCAATAGGATTACGCCTTGGAATATCTACAGGTTGGCAATCTAAATGGATAGCAAAATTCAATCATGAAGATTATGCTCAAAAGCTGGTTGAAGATCAACATATTAGATCATATATATTGAAAAAACTGAAGGATGCTTCAATCGATAAGGTTGAGATAATTCGAGAAGTTGATAGACTGAGGATCATCATATATACAGCTAAAGCAGCTGTTGTAATAGGACAAAAAGGTGCCAATATTGAAAATCTTAGACAGGAGTTGTGTAAAAAGATAATAAGAACAACGTCTATGAATAATGTTATTATTTCAGCTGAAGAAGTAAAAAATCGATATCTTTCAGCTGCTTTAGTTGGCGACAGCATAAAAACTGCTATTGAAAATAGAGCAAATTATAAAAGAGCCATTAAAAAATCTATGGAAATGGCTATGAAAAGTGGTGCTTTGGGCGTTAGAGTCAAAATATCCGGAAGATTGGCTGGAGCTGAAATAGCTAGAACCGAGCAATTTGCTGATGGCCAGATCCCCCTTTCTACTCTAAAAGCTAAGATAGATTATGCAGTTAGCGAAGCACTTGTCACTCTTGGTATAATTGGTATAAAAGTCTGGTTATATCATGGTGATGTTGAAAATAATAAAGGAGTTAAAGATGTTACAACCCGCTAGAACAAAATTCAGAAAACTCCAGAGAGGACGAAATAAGGGAGAAGCTACTCGAAATAATAAAATAGCTTTTGGTGATTATGCCCTTGTTTCTCTTGAAAATGGCTATCTTACACCCAATCAAATAGAAGCAGGAAGAATTACCATTATGCGAAATGCTAAAGGTAATATTAAATTATGGATTAAGATTTTTCCTGATATTCCATACACAAAGAAACCTATGGAAACTCGTATGGGTAAAGGAAAGGGAGCTGTTGATCATTATGTTGCAAAAATAAAAAGAGGCGCAATTCTATATGAACTTGGTGGTCAGATATCCGAAGTTGATGCTTTGGAAGCTTTACATCAAGCATCTTTCAAACTACCTTTGAAGTGCAGAATAGTGAAGCGCTCCATATTTACAGGAGTATAGATATGAAAAAAGAGATGGCTGATATTGTAAATGCAAGTAGTGAAGAGCTCATTAATACTATTAACGAACTTACAAGAAAGCTGGTTGAAATTAAAATCAAATCTGAGTTTGGTGAAGTTAAAGATACTTCTCAGATTAGAAAAATCAAAAAGCAGATAGCAAGATATAAGATGACTCTTCACCAGAGAGGCATTTCCATATAAAGGAGATTTTTAATGAATAAAAACAATACTCATCGCAAATACTTCCAGGGTGTTGTTGTTTCAGATAAAATGGATAAGACAATTGTTGTAAAGGTAGAAACAACAAAAATGCATCCTATTTATAAGAAATATATAAAAAAATGGAAAAAATATAAAGTACATGATCAGACTAATCAAGCTAAGGAAGGTGATGTTGTGCTTATTGGTGAAACCAGACCACTTTCTGCAACGAAGTACTTTGAATTGATTAAGATAGTTAAAAAACAAGGTTAATAAGAGGTGCACCATGATTCAGCAAGAAACTATTTTGAATGTTGCTGATAATAGCGGAGCTAAGCAATTAAGATGTATAAAAGTACTTAACCATTCTAAAATCAGGTATGCCCATGTAGGAGATGTAATAGTATGTTCCGTATTTGAAGCTATTCCAAATTCTAATATGAAAAAAGGGCAAATCGTTAAAGCTGTTATCGTCAGAACTTGTGATACCATAAAAAGAGCAGATGGTTCAAGTATTAGATTTGATGAGAATGCAGCCTGTATTATCGATAAGGATAAAAATCCTGTTGGAACACGAATTTTTGGACCTATCGCAAGGGAGCTTCGTGATAGAGATTTTACCAAAATTGTTTCGTTAGCTCCAGAGGTACTATAAGAGAGGGGACTATGAAAATTAAAGTTAAAAAAGATGACAATGTTCTTGTCATTGCTGGTAGAGAAAAAGGGAAAAAAGGTAAAGTCATCAGTGTATATCCCGAAGCTCAAAGAGTATTGATCGCCAATGTAAATCTCAGAAAAAAAACTCTTAGACAGCAAGACCAGATGATTGATAAGAATTTTGCAGAGAGAGAAGTTCCTATACATATTTCAAATGTTATGGTTATATGTCCTCATTGTAAGAAGCCTGCAAGGATAGGCAGGAGAGATGAAAAAAAGCATACACGTTTTTGTAGAAAATGTGGTAAAGACATTGATTAATTTTGAAAATTGTTGAAATAAAACTTAATTTATAATAATAAGCTAAGTGATAATTGGCAGGATGAGGTAAATCAATATGACTCAATTAAAAGAAAAATATCAGAAAGAAGTTGCACCAATGCTTATGGAAAAATTTCATTACTCTTCCATAATGGAAGTCCCTCGAATAGAAAAGATCATATTAAACATTGGTGTTTCGGAAGCAGTCATTGATAGAAAATTTGTTGATGAATCATTAAAAGATCTTGAAAAAATTGCTGGCCAGAAGCCTGTAAAGACAAAAGCTAAACAATCTATCAACCAGTTTAAAGTACGAAAAGGGCAGGAACTGGGAGTAAAAGTTACATTACGCAAGCAAAAAATGTGGGAATTCCTTTATAAACTTATTAATGTTGCTCTTCCCAGGATAAGGGATTTTAAAGGTATTGCAGTCAGAGGTTTTGATGGAAAAGGTAACTTTACTCTTGGAGTGAGAGAGCATACAATTTTTCCTGAGATCGAGTTTGAATCAACTGAAAAGGTGCGAGGTTTATCAGTTACTATAGTTACAACAGCAGAAAGTGATGCCGAATGCAAAGAGCTTCTTGCAGGCTTGGGTATACCATTCAGGAGGTAATTAATGGCTAGAAAAGCAATGATGGAAAAAGCAAAACGAACACCAAAATATGAAATAAGAAAGCATAATAGATGCAGAATATGCGGAAAACCAAGAGCATATTACAGGGATTTTGGTATATGTAGAATATGTTTACGAAAAATGGCAGGTGAAGGCAAAATACCTGGCCTTAGAAAAGCTTCATGGTAAGGAGTTTAGAGATGTATTCAGATCCAATTAGTGAAATGACCACAAAGTTATACAATGCTCAACAGGCACGAAAACCAGATGTTACGATTAATTATTCAAATCTTAAAGAAAATGTACTGAAAATCCTTAAAGATAAAGGATTTATAAATGATTATTCTATTGAAGTTCATTCAGGCTCATCACAACTCAAACAGATACATGTTTCTTTAAAATATACATCTGATAGAACTCCTGTTATTCAGGGGATTAAACGGGTGTCTAAACCATCTAAAAGAGTTTACCAATCTGTTGAAGATATAAGACCAATAATGAACGGATTTGCTGTTGGAATATTATCCACAAGTAAAGGGATTATGACCGATAAGGAAGCAAAAAAAGAGAATATTGGCGGTGAATTTTTGCTTTACATCTGGTAATATTTAGTAAACAATATTCAATAAAATATAGATTATCAGTCGTTTATCGACTTTTTATAAGTGATTTTAAATCTATTTATTTTTATGATAGATTTAATAGTGTTTTTTTATATTAAAGTCAAATTTAAGGGAGATTGTTATGTCTCGATTGGCTAAAAAACCTTTAGCGGTTCCTTCGAATGTTAAATTTAGCTATACACAGGAAGGAAATTTTTATAAATTTGATGTCAAAGGGCCGAAAGGAAATATTACAAAGTTAATAAGAAATGATGTTGAAATAAAGCAAGGAAAAGATGGGCTTATATTTACCTTAAAAGGTAACGACAACGCCAAAAAACCAATGATTGGTACCACTTATAGAATTGTTAATTCAATGATAGAAGGTGTCGTTAACGGTTTTTCAAAAACTCTTGTTCTATATGGTGTTGGTTTCAAAGCATCAATAAAAGGTAAAAACCTTGAGCTTGAAATAGGCTATTCACATACAATTAGCTTTCCAATTCCTGATGGTATTGAAATTAAAATAGATCAACAAAAACTCATTTTTTCTTCGGTAGATAAAGAATTACTTGGTATGACAGTTCAAAAAGTTAGAGATCTTAGAAAACCTGATGTTTATAAAGGGAAAGGATTTAGATTTGAAAATGAAAATCCAGTAACAAAAACCGGCAAAAAAACTGGAACTAAATAAATAGGAGTAGCTTACTATGATAGATAGAAATGAAATTAAGCAAAAAAGGCGATTGAGAAGAAAACTCAGGATCAAAAAAAGAATTCATGGAACATCTGAAAAACCAAGACTTGTTGTTTATAGAAGTAATCTCTACCTTTATGCTCAAATAGTTGATGATACAAAAGGATTCACACTTTTTGGCAGTTCTTCAAAAAAACTGGGTAAACCTTGTAATATTAAGATAGCTTCGGCTTTTGGTGACGAATTTGGCAAAAGTGCTAAGGAAAAAGGAATAAATACAGTTGTTTTTGATAGGAATGGTTACCTCTATCATGGGAAAATAAAGGCTTTTGCGGATGCAGTCAGAAATAATGGAATAGTTTTTTAACATGGCGTTATTCAAGGAGAAAATGGATGAAACCAAATTATAATGAAAAAGAATTTGTTGAGAAAACTGTTAGATTGGGTAGAACTGCAAAGGTTGTAAAAGGTGGTAGGAGATTCTCATTTAATGCACTCGTGGTTGTTGGTGATAGGAACGGAAATATAGGTTATGGATTCGGCAAGGCTAAGGAAGTTCCTATGGCTATAGTTAAAGCAACTCGCCATGCTAAAAGAAATCTATGTGAAGTAAAGATAAAAAGAACAGGGGAGAAGGGTGAAAATGTCACTATTCCTTACCCTATAACTTTAAAATACAAATCAACCATTTTGCTTTTGAAACCAGCAACTCCTGGAACCGGTATTATTGCATGTGGTCCAGTTAGAGCTGTTCTTGAGGCTGCTGGTATAAATAATATTTTAACAAAATCTATAGGCTCAAATAATAGTATAAATCTTGTTAAGGCAACAATACTTGCTCTTCAACGGATGAATACAAAGGAAGATGTAGCCTATAGACGTTGTATAGAAATAGGTAAATTGTTTGAATAATAATAATTATATAATTCCATTCATTTTGTATAAATGAAGATTTTATTTAAAGAGTCTACTTTAGGAAGGAACTATGAAAAGG
>JAAYUW010000038.1 GCA_012517545.1 Exilispira sp. | reverse complement strand
TTACAACCCATACTTATTATATATACCTTCTAACAATATCTGACTGCCTTCCAGGCTTTTAGTTATCTCATCTATTGTAAGATCTGTATTTTCAAGGTAGAATTATATTTGTTTTCTACCTATAAAATATTCAGGTTTTTTCTTTTATCTTCCTCTTTTGTAATTCTCTATTTTCAAAAACATTAATCAACTATAAGAACTGAAACGGCATAATTTCAAATATTTTTTTTATAAAATCAAACTTTTATACCTATTTGACAAAGTTTTTGATTATATCAGGATTGATGAATATATCTCATAAATATCAATGCACTCTTCGCTAGTTTGTATAGTTTAGCCATAAAAAGATAAAACGATGATTTAGCCACTGAAACATGGATAAGACACAAAAGTATAGTTTGGCTATAAAAAGATAAAAATCTAAAAGCAAAAAATAGGTAAATATATTTAAAAAGAAAATATTATAAAGTTGAAAATAACTTTAAAAAACTTAAAAGTAAACTTTAGAAAGAGAAACATTTTCATTATTAAAAAATTTTTATAAAGATTTAACCATGAGGTTATAAAAAAATAAAAAATAGCTAAAAGTTGATCTTTATAGAAATGGGTAGTGGCCTTTAGATCAGCCATAGCTTTTACTGATTGAAGAGAGATCAACCTGCATAAGGTGGAAAATCGATGGTTTGAGCCATTAGATGATTGTGAGATTCATTGTTTATTAACTGCTATAAGTTAAATTTTCAACTGGTTGAAAGAACCTTTTTTATTGATTCAACAAAGTTGTCAATGTCCTCTTTTGTTGTGTCGAAAGAAGTCATCCACCTTACTATATCTTGTTGCTCATCCCATATATAGAAAAAATGTTTCTCAAGTAGCCTGGATATATGCTTTTTTTCGAGCTTAACAAAAACTGAGTTAGCCTGAACAGGATAAACTATTTCTATACCCTTTATTTCCTTTATTTTGTCTGAAAGAAGTTTTGCCATCCTGTTTGAATGATCTGCATTTCTTTTATAAATTTGCTCTTTGAGGTAGATTAAAAACTGACTTGAAATATATCTCATCTTTGAAGGAAGTTGCAAGCCATTTTTTTGTAAAAATTCAAAGTTTGAAGCAAGTTTTTTGTTAGAAAAAATCAAAACTTCCCCCAGTAAAAGGCCATTTTTTGCTCCACCAAGTGAGAAAACATCAACTGAAGAATCAACAGTTATCTCTTTTAGTGAAACCCCAAGATATACTGCTGCATTGGCTAATCTTGCGCCATCACAATAAAGAAACAGACCGTTTTCATGACAAAACTCTGATAGAGCTTTTAGTTCCTTCGTATTGTAGACAGTTCCAACTTCTGTGGCGTTAGAGATAGAAACAACTTTTGGCTGGCTATGGTGTCTATCACCAATCAGGTGAAGATAAGGTTTTATAAGATCAGGATTAAGTTTTCCATCTGTAGTTTTAACTGTTATAAGCTTGCAACCACAAAAATGTTCCGGTGCTCCAGTTTCATCAACATTTATATGGGCTGTTTCAGCACAAATGACAGCTTCGTAAGGTTTAAGTAGCTGAGCAAGGGCAAGAACATTTGTCCCTGTTCCTGTAAGTAGAAAAAAAGGCTGGACGTCTGCGCTAAATATTTCCTTAATAACTTTAATTGCTTCTTCTGTATAGGGGTCATCACCATAACCAATTGCATGATTTTTGTTGATAATTTCCAGCCCCTTTAATATATCTGGATCAACAGATGAGTTGTTATCACTTGCAAAACTTCTAAGTGAACTGCTCATAGGTGAAAGCCAGTTTAAATCTGTCTCTTTCATTTTTATCTCCTATATGTATTGATAAAAGTAAATAAAGATCATTTATTTTCAGTTAGGTGATATATTTTATTTTTTTATCTTGAGAGTTTCATCTGCAAGACTATAAAGTATCTCTGGATCAAACTCATGCAATGTTGTTAGAGCCTTTTTTTTATATGAGTTAAATAATTTTTGAGCATTCTGTTTTTCTAAAATGCATAGTAAGTTTGTTTCATTCTCTTTATTGATATCCTGAAAATCATCCATGATTTGAAAAGCTATCCCAAAGGCAAGTCCAGCAGAGTATAATTTCTCTTTCGCATACTGATTCTTAGCAAGGATTGCACCGGCTGCAAAGGAAAAACCAAATAATGAACCAGTTTTTTTTTCGTAAATTTTGATATAACTTTCGATATCTAAATTATTTTTTGAATTTAATGTATCAAGGATCTGTCCATCTATCAGTTCTTTCACTGCAACATCAGATGAAAAAAAATGAATAAGATCAATAATGCCGCTATACCATCGGGAAAAAATAGGATGGTTCAAGTTTGAAGAATTTGGTTTTGTTGATTTTTTTAATTTACGGGAGAATTCCTTTGAGATAAATGGTTTTGTAAACAATGTAAAAGTCAAAAGTGACAGCGCATCACCTGTTAGTATGGCAGTTGGGGTATCGAATGCCCTGTGTAAAGAAGCTTTTCCTCTTCTAAAGTCATCATTATCAAGAGAAGGTAAATCATCATGAATTAAAGTGAAAGATTGAAACAATTCCAGAGCTATTGCTAAATTTTCAGAGATTTCATAAGGAACTTCAAATATCTCGCAACTCCTGAAAGCAAAGATGCTACGAAGCAATTTACCCCCACTATCGGGAGTATAAAATAAAGAATTTGTTAAAATTTCAGAAAGTCCCGATGAGAGAAATTCTTCTTTGAAAGATAGATATTTTCTGTTGTATCTTTGTTTAAAGGATTCAATATAATCTTGTAAAATCATCACCTGTAAAATAGTATATGAAAAAAAGTAATCAAGCAAAATAAAATCAATAATTTATGATAGTTTCGAACTTGCCATCAAAATCTTTGTCCATGCTTATCTTATAGATATAATTGTCCTGAATATACACGATAATATCTACCTTTTGATCATAGTTTGAGTCTATTTCTTCTTTAACAAGCTTCCCATTTTCGAAATAGTAAAAATCATCCCAATTCCCATCAAAGTTTGTATCAAATTGCTGGAATGCAGGTATTATACCATCCTGGCCAACAGCGTACCTGTACTCAGCATCTGGATTACCATCGAAATTTTGATCTATTATTATTTTTGTTTCAAATCCATTATAAAGCCATACCCACCTATCTATCTTACCATCACCATTTGTGTCATACTCTTTATACACACTCTGACTGTAAACTGGAATGGTTAAAGAAAAGAAGATAATGAAAAGAAAAGGTAAAAATAAACAAAATCTGGTGCTTATTAAATTTTTGAAAATCATATACACAATTCCTTTCTATTTAAATCGAAACTTCGCATATACTTTACAGAGGATATTGAAAAGCCAGGCAGATAATGCTAATTCTATTTATCTACTCTTAAATAGGTTCATCCGGAAAATTAATCTTTTCACTATTCGTCGGTTTATATAGCTAAGTTACAAAAGAGAAACTGCAAAGAGCTCAATAAACGTGCATTAACCGGAAGTACCATAATATATCGGATTATTTTAATAAATCAAAAGAGTAAAATATAACAATCAAAAATCTAAAATCCGGCTAAAAGATTAAAATAAATATAGTAGAAAAACTTAAGAAAAATAGTTTCAAACTATTTTATCATCTCTTATTTTCTTCTTCTTTCATTTTAAGTTTCGATAACTTGTATTGCTTAATAAATTGATCAAGTGCATCGTTGATAGCCTCAACTCTGTCTTCATAATAACCATTTTCAACCATTTCATCGATCTCTTTTAAAAGGATGTCAGAGATAGGGATCATAGTTTTCTCGTGCATGATACAAGTCCTTAAAATTATTTTTAAACTCTTTCCATAGTCAAGCTCAGATATATTGTATTTTTACAAAAAAATTATATTATAAAACTTAAATGAAGTCAATTTACTTATTTTAGCCAAACAGCTTAATGAATTGACAAAATGATAATTCGTGCATAAATTACAGATGCAGAAAATTTATTTTTATTTTTAAGAGACTAATAGTGAAAAACAATAAGAACAAATTCATTAAACTATCTTTTCCAAAAAAAGGGGAAGTTTCTATTAAGATTTCAGATGATATTGATCTTGAAGAATTCGAATATTCGGTAATTTCCATATTGGCTTTATTAAAGCATAAGATGGAAGATTCACCAATAGATGAAGATGATATTTCACCATTTCTAACACTTCTGATCAAACTTCTTGATTCACTTGATTATACAGAAACAGCCAGGTCGAATATATACGATTCTTTAGATCTATCAGAACAACAAAAAGATATGGCTGAGAATTTTAAGTTGAATTTTTCTTCAAAATATAATGATCTTATAAGCTAGATTAATTCCGCTCTTCGCGTTTATAACAGTTAAGAAAAAAAACCAATAATTAAATATATAAATACTAAATTATCAAAAATGCTTATATAGCGGAAGCGCTATTTGTTATAGCTCCTGGTGAAGAGCGGTTAAATGCCACAAAAAGATAAAAATTATTCAAGCAAAGATGCTACTAATTATTCGAAACTTTCTTTATTCATAATCCCACCTTTTACAGATTTTTATTACACCCCTGAAAGGTTGTATCCTATCTCTGTTATTACTGTCTCGAAGTATCTCAAAAAGATGGGATTTAGAGTCATTATTGCAGATTTGCGCTTTGGTTCAATAAGGGATGATAATTTGCCAGATGATTTAAGTGAACTAAAAAAATATTATAGAGATGATATCACAAAATTTTCATTATTTTCAAAGTACAAAAACTATGGTATCACATATGTTAACTGGATGGAAGATTTTCTAGAAATATTTATTGAAAATTATGGTGAACCGATGCTTGTGCTTATAAGTTCATTATTTACAGCTTTTAGAAAGCATGTGTATAATTTAGTAGACGCAGTATACAGGAGATGTAAAAACTCTCTTATTATTCTTGGAGGAAATGATATAGTTCTCGATTATAAAGCTTATAAAAATAAATTTGATACGCTCTATGAAACTTCAAGAATTTGCTTGTACAAAAGTTTAGATATTGATTACTTTAAAACATTTTTATCTCACAAATTGAGCAAAATCTGTTATATAGAAATAGAAAAAGATACTAAAATAGTTAATAAAAATTCCTATAATAAAGCTAAATTGGATAAAGAAGATAATTTTTCTAATTCAATGGCTGATATTTATATCAATGCAGATATATTTAAAGGTAAAATTGATTATGTAGAAAAAATACTGGTATATAATCCTTATAAAAAAAATTTAATCTGGCAAAAACCATTGAATTTATATCTTTGTGGTGGAATATTATTTTCTTCAGGTTGTCCATATTGTTGTTCTTACTGTTTTTACTCTGCTATAAAGAGGAAAAGTTTTAAAATAAAGAAAGATAAAACGGTTATTTCAAATCTTTTTCAGCTTTATTTAGAGGGATTCAAAAGAATCAATATTGAAGATGACAGTTTTACAGCGTGCAAACAAAGATCCGTTGAGATCCTGGAAATTATCAGTAAATTTAATGATACTATCGAAAAAAATTACAGAGATAAGATTATTTATGAATTCCCCAATGGGATGAATTATCACAGTCTCGATATTGATATTTTAGATAAAATGAGTAGATCGAATATCTCTAAATTCACGGTATCTATGGGCAGTTTGAGCGAGAAAATAGTCAGTCAGGAAAAAAGGCCATCTGGACTGACTAGTTTTGATGAATTTTTGAGAAGGTATGAAAAATATAGAAATAAAATTAAAGTCCAGGCTTTTATTATAGCAGGTCTCAAAAATCAAAGTGCGAAAGAGATTCTGGATTCACTTTTGTACATATTTAAAAGAGATCTGTTGCCAGGTTTTTCCTTATATTATCCTGTGATCAACTCAGTAGATTATAAAATATTCAAAGATGAATTGAAGGTTGATGAGAATGAAAAATATTATCTTTTCGCATCAAGCTCAATGATTCCGCTTAAAGATTGTATATCAATAAGAGAAAAGGCAACTCTATTTAAAATTTATAGAATATTATCATTCTTAAAAGAATCATTCATAAAAGAGTCTACAATTAAGAACATTGACTTAAAATCTATTTTAAATGAAAAAATGAATGAAATATCTATCAGTTTCAAAGTGTTGGAAGAATTATATGAAGTTTTTGCCTTATTCGAAGAAATGAAACTATCCAGAAAGCCAATGGAAATTGAAAAATTCTCGATAAAGATGAAAGAAAAGTTTCAGACTGAATTTGCAATAGACTTTGAAATGGGTAATCCTGAAGGTTGTTCTGTAAAAAATGTAATGTTTCATACATCGAATATTTTTAGTAGAAACTATATTTCAGTACTTGTATTTCTCATATTTATTAAGACAAAGAAAATTTACGTTGTAAGCCACAATAAATTTCAAAAATACAATGATAATAAAATCAAAGAACAAATTAAAAATGGTATAATTGATAGAGAAAATGATGAGACTTTTGACTTACAAAGAAAAATTTATCGGTATAAGTTTGAATTATTTGAGGCAGAACCTTTCATTTTACAAAGTTTCCACAAGAGTTTATCAGATATTTTTAATCTGGACATATATTAACATAAATTTACTATTATATAGTAATTTTAATATATATTAAAATATATGTTATATTGTCTTAAAGTGTGAAGATTTTAATTTTAGCTTTCATTTGTTTTCAACAAAATTTCCAATTTGTCTTAAAAAAATCAAATGATAAAAGACAAAAAATTTTTTAATTCAAAAAAAACCATATTTTGAAATAAAAAAACAGAAAAAAAGTTTTTGATTATTATTTTTAAAAGAAATTTGAATTAGAATTAGCTTTTCATCAATATTATAGAGCTAACTCGATTAGTGTTTTAAAATTTATTTTAGTAAAATTTATTAAAAATATGTAAAAAAATTAAAAAAATCTTCAAAAAATACTTGACAAATAGAATTTATAACTTATCTAAAGATTAGAATACGCAGTAATATTGAAAAAAAAGGAAGGAGAAGACATGAACAAGGCAGAACTTATTGATGCTATTGCTAAAAAGACACAACTCAAAAAGAAAGATGCTGAACTTTTTCTTGCTGAATTTATGAAAACTGTTAAAGAGACCGTAAAAAAAGGTCAATCAGTTCAACTTATTGGTTTTGGTACTTTTTCGCAAGCTCAGAGAGCAGCTAGAAAAGGCCGCAATCCTAGAACTGGCGCTGAGATTAAGATTCCTGCTACAAAATACCCAAAATTCACACCAGGTTCAGATTTCAAAACCATGGTTAAAGGTAAGTAATTCTTTCTTATTGATAAAGGCTGCCTGCAAATGGCAGCTTTTTTTATTTTAAAAACAATTTGGACTGATTCTAAAGGTTGATGATTTACAAAAGCGAAAAGTGGTTAAAATTGCTTGAGAAAATTAATCAAAGTAGCGCTGTACTCCAACCACAATGCCAGCACACTTAAAAGAATCAGGATTAATATAAGTATCTTTTAACTGATTATTTTCAGGATGAAGAATAATTTGATGATTCTGGTAATCGTAAAATAACCTTTTCAAGGTTACTTCTTCATCTATTAAGGCTACGACGATGTCTCCATCTCTGGGTAATTCTGTTCTTTTAACAATTACAAAATCTCCATCTAAAATGCCAGCTTCTTTCATAGAATCACCTCTGACAACAAGAGCAAAAAACTCACCATCAGAAAATCTTTTCTTATCAATAACTATTTGTCCTTTGATATCTTCAACAACTTCTATAGGTTTTCCAGCTGCTGTGGCTCCAAGTATTGGTATAGATCTTTGAGTAAGTTCATCAACAGCTTTCTCTGTTAGCTGGATAGTCCTTGCAATCTTTTTTTCCTTGGTAAGGTATCCTTTGATAACAAGTCGTTCTACAAACTCCTGTGCCGTTTTAGTGTTTATTGAAAAGGCATTTGCAATATCGTAAATGGAAGGTGCATATTGATTTTGTTCAATAAAATCATTGATGTATAAGAGTATTTCTTTCTGCCGTCTGGTTATATTTTCCATTTTGAGCCTCCTTTATCTTCCTAAATATATCAGGGATAAATGGTTTAAGTTCAACCACAGATAATGAAAGAGAAGTGTTTACTATTTGAACATCTAACTTTATCAGAAAAAGCGAGAAATACTTTAGAAAAGAATAATATTCTTCGTATGCAGGGGGAAAAAAAACGGATTCTATGAAAGAATTACCATCGAAAAATGTTGCAAAACCCATCAGTTTATCCTTATCAGCGATTGCGCTGCGATGGGTTGCAAGCCATCCCAGTATGATAACAGTTTTGCCAGTATAGAGGGTGTAATCTTCTATTGGAGTGTATTTGTTAAATATATTTTCATCTTTTTGACTGAGTATATTCTGTTGTGAAAGTTGCCATAGTATATCAAAAGGAGTAATGTCAACAAACATTCCCAGATACTTATAACGATAGTAATAAAAGCGCAGGCTTTCATGTCTAAAAAGCGAAATACTTTTTGAAAATGTTTTTTCTGTCTCAACTAAATTATTATAACTTCGATTTTTTAATAGGAATAATTTATTGCAGAGAGCATAGCAATAGCCTATCGATGAATAAGAATCGGAAAAGAAACCTATTTGAATTAGTTTTAAAATCCTGGATTTGTCGATATGCGTTAAAAAGATAAATTTGTCAAGCAAAAAAGGTTCATCTTTGTTGAGAGAATCTTTAAAGGCAACTATTGCTGCAGTGTCTGCTTTTTCAAGAAAATAAAAGGAGTTTAAGCCAATAATTATTTTATTGCCATCGTAAAATGTTTCTAATGATGATGATCTGACTTTTGAAATATCAAACTGGATGTTTTTCGTTAGAGCCAGAACATTGTAAACAAAAGGTGAATAATAACCACCAAAGTTGTTTAAAACAGAAGCATAAAAAACTTCCTTGAAGTGGGTCTTTATAAAAGCTAGCTTAACGGAAAGAATGGCAAAAGATGCTGAATGTGCCTTACAAAAAGCATAGCCAGCAAAGGATTCAATCTGTTTCCAGAGTTTCTCCAGCTGGGTTATATTGTAACCCTGGGAGAGTCCTCCATTGATAAATCTGTCTTTCAAGCTTTCTATTTGCTTTCTTGATCTTGACTTACCGCTCATAGCAGCGCGTAGAAGATCTGCTTCTTCTATCGATAATTTGCCTATAGTGTGAACAACTTTAAGAACATCCTCCTGATAGATCATTACCCCATTTGTTTCATGAAGTAAAGCTTTAAGATCAGGGAAAAGATACTCTACTCTTTTTTTTCCGATCTTTCGCAGGATATATTCTTGCTTCATACCAGAATCCGAGACACCTGGCCGTATAACAGAAGATGCGGCAACCAGTTCAAGAAAGTTTGATACTTTGAGATCCTTAAGCAGTCCGATCATTGCAGGGGACTCGATATAAAAGCAACCTCTGGTTTCACCTTTGCAAATAACTGCCCATGTTTGTGCATCATTGTTTGCCTTATCAAAAGGGAGATCAAAAGAAGAATCATAGAGTTTTTTAATCATTTTAATAGAATCCGATAGAGTTCCAGCTGCTCTTTGCGAAAGGATATCTATCTTGATGAGTCCGGCATCTTCAATGTTGTTAAGGTCAAAGTGGGAGATGCAGACTCCTTTTGTTGCATATTGAATAGGAGTAGAAGAAAGAATATCAGGACTGCTCAAGACAATTCCAGCTGGATGTTGTCCCCTGGCAACCGGTAGA
>JAAYUW010000037.1 GCA_012517545.1 Exilispira sp. | reverse complement strand
GATATTGTAAAACCTAAAGAAGTAACTTCAGATAATCTTATACCAATACCAAATTCTCCATTTATCCCATAGGTATAAAGCTGCCTATCTACAAATCCTTCAAACTTGTTTATCTCTGGTATTGAAAAATAAGGTGTTATGGATATAGAAGTTGAAATAATACTGTTAAATACTACGGTTAAATTTAGCTTACACTGGATACTATAACTTTGAGTTCAGTTACCCTCTTTATTGACTATAAGATCACTTGAAAATGGTAAATTATTCTCATTAAGATTAAAGGTAAAACAGTTTGTTATTAAAAGAAAAAAATTAAATAGAATAAGAAATACAAGAGAAATTTTACTTAAATAAATAATTTTAAAAGATAAAATAGAAAGATGCTTATTACATTTGCCTGAATTTAAAATAGAAAAATGTTTTCCAGGAATTTTAGACTTAAATATCAATAGAAAAACTAAGATCTCTTAATCTTAAGATTGATAACTTTCGATTCAATAGAAATTCAATCTTATTTAAAGTTCTATTTCAGTACCTCATAAGAGATAATATTATTATTTTCATCCATTATCAAAAATCCTATCGTTCCATTTTTGCATCCTGAATAAGAGCTTATTTTAATAATAACAGTATTTGAAGTTGCAACAAACTCAGCTGCTGGGTCATCAGTAGAGATTGTTATTCCCCCAATATTATCTTTGATTGATATTTCTGCAGTATAGATATCTGGTATAAAAGTTGTACCATTTTCAAAAATCTGGAAAAAAAGATCCTGGAATGTAAAATCAGCATCATAAACCTCAGAATTGTACTTATCTGCTAAAAATACTTTGTACTTTTTGTTCATAATCAGGTTGACTTTAATTAATATTTGCTCTTTATCGACTATCTCTATTGAATCCAATTTTATATTCTTTTTTTCTAGATTTTCTTCAACTGTATTCTCGTATACTATTGGTTTAGCCTCTTTCATTGAAACTGGTTCAAGCACTTCACCTTTGCTTTCAAGTTTCATGGCAAAACTACCTTCATATATAAGACTTATTGGTTCAATAAGTATATTAACAGTATCACTTCTAGCGTCAAATACAGCTGCCGGCTTAAATTCAAGCGGAGTTATACCTCCATCCTCAGCTTCTGAAGTATAGATACTTTCATAAAGGAGATCCTGTTCATCAAATACATGAAACCATAAACCCTCAAGCGTGCAGTAAGTTCCAAATATTTCATTATTATATGAATCAACAAGAAAAAGACTGTACCTTTCTCCTTTTTTTACCTTAAATTCAAATGATAAAGCTATGTTTTCTTTTAGATAGTAGGACTTAAGATTATACTTTTTCATAGCCTGCATATTTAACTGGTCAAAAATATGTGCTGAAATTTTTGGAGTGATCTTAACATTTTTTGAATCAAGCAAAGCAACACCAAAGGTACCAGCTGATTTCATAAAGGTCCCACGAATATAAAGGTAAACAACATCATCTATCGCGTAAAATCTAGCTGCTGCCTCTTTATCTTCTGTAGTAACACCACCCTCCTTATATGAAGAAGCATAGATTTTTGAGGGATAATAAGTTGTTTTATCCTTCTGGTACAATGCAAATCTGGCATATTCAAGGGTATGATCTGTCGAAAAGGCAGGGGCATTAAATGCATCCACAATAAATAGACGATATTCATAACCTTTTTTTACTGAAAACTCTAAAAAGTAGTCTTTTCCGGGGTCAATATTGTAAGTATCAAACATTATAGCCTGCTGAAAAGAGAAAACGAAAATAATAGAGAACAGACATAAGATAACAAATGATTTTGATAAAATATGATTTGATCTTTTAGATATTGAATGATTGAAATTAAAGTTATGGCTCATAAAACCTTTCCTTTACAAACGAACATTATCGAAAAAACTTTTTGATAAATGCTCAACGATATTTAAAGAAAAACATCCAGTTCAAATAATATCAAATTTGATTATAAGATTACACTTTAAATTTGTAAATATTATTTAATAGGTTTTGCTTGAAAAATATGATAAAAGATTAATCGCTTGAAATTTTCAGATTTTTATTAAATCAATAGTACAAAATAAAAACAGTTCCATCATCCTTTCTTGATAGAACTTCAAGATGAATCTGATAGGTTATGCAGATATGCTTGACTATTGAAAGCCCAAGCCCTTTACCTTGAAATGAACCCCTTTGTTCATCTTCCTCTTTGAAGTATTTATCGAATATCTTCGGAAGATTTGAGCCACTTATTCCATCTCCATTATCTATTATGACTATAATGAATCTTTTTATTTTAATATTGCGCTGATTTTCATTTTGATTAATAGCATTATAATCTTCATTAGAATCAATATCTTTGTTATCAGAAGCTTTATCTTCATAACCATCTTCACACATAGGAAGATAGTAGTTCTGATACTCCTTTTTATCAAACTCATCTTTTATACTGTTATAAAGTTTACCAGCATCCTTTTCGTTGTTTATAAAAATTTTTACTCTTTTTTCCCTTTTACTGTTGTGAATAATAGAATTTTTTACGATATTTTCAAGTAAAGATCTGAAGTGATTTCTTCGAATCGGGAAGATGATTTCATCACAGCAGGCAAGTTCTATATCTATATCTTCGTTCTGAAATAAAGATGAAATCTTCTTTGCATAAATTTCTATCTCGGAAGTAAGATTCAATAAGGGTAACTTTTCTGTTTTATTTTCCCTTGATGAAAAGATATTGAAATCATCTATCAATTCCAGAATTCTCTCAATCTCTCCATCGATTAAAGAAACAGTTTCACCATTTATCGGAATGACTTTATCATTGATACCATATACATAAGATCTTATAAGATTTATCGGTGTTGTGATATCATGGGTTACCTGAGTCACAAGCTGTCTCTGGAATTGCTGGATAGAATATAATTTTTCTGAAAGTTCGTTGAATGCATCTATCAATAAACCTATCTCATCTTTTCTCTTGATATTCAAAGTATTTCCATACTTTCCAGAGGTCAGTTTGATAGTTTCTTCAGCTAGTTTTCTTATAGGATTTGAGAAATTTCTGGCTATAAAATAAGTTAAAAATAATGTAATAACAATCATCACCACATAAAATAATATGAAAATAGATTTTATCCGATTTAAGAAGTCTCTGGCACCTTCATGATAGATCATTATATTCACAGTATAAACCATCGACGAGTTAAGCCTGAAAACGTAAGTTTCATTTAAAAATCCAGATCTAAGTTTGGGTGGTGGTTTAGGAAAATCTTTCATACCCGGGTTATTTCGCAGAAAACCATATGGATTATTGAAAGGTTGTGGCATAAGTGGTGGTATTGCTATATCTGTTTTTCTATATGAATAAATTAAAAAACGATTAACATAAACAGTACCACTAACAAGAAAATTATACTCTTTAAAGATATTTTGCATCCTGTCTATAGTTTCTACAGGAACTTGAATACGTATCTCTGTCTCTGTTTTCTCTTTCAAGATAGTAGAATCTATATCAGATAGTACTTCCTTAATGGAGTCAATAACTTTATTCTTTTCCTTTTCAATATCTTTTGAAACAAATAGCTCGAATTGAGATCTTACTATTTTTTGTATGAAAAAATAAGATACAACTGATGATAAAAGTAAAAGCAAACTTATCACAATAAAAAGTTCAACCCATAAGTAGACTCGTTTAATCTGGAAAATTTTTATAATTCTTTTAAAAATATTAAACTTAAATGCCATATTTCCACTCTATTTTATAATATTCTAACGCTCTTAGCTAAAAAGTGCAAGTAAATTTTAGGCTCTTCGCCTTTATATAAGGATTTTATTTACCAATAGCTTTTAGCGAAGAGCTGATATTAAGGCTTTTCACTAAAAGATTTGACTGGATAATACAAAAAGTTTTAAGATCCAACTTTTAATCTTTATCTATCTTATATCCTAAACCAAAAATAGTTTTGATATAATCTCTGTTTATTTTTTTTCTAATATTTTTAATATGTGAATCGATGGTTCTATCAGATATTATTGTTCCATCGGAAGTCATAGCATCCATAAGCTGGTCCCTTGTAAAAACAACTCCTGGATTTGAAGCCAATTTAAAAAGGATTTCAAACTCCGCTTTGGTCAGATTAACCTTTTGTTCATCTATCTTGACCTCAAATCTTTTTCTATCAAGTTGCATGTCTAAAAATTTAACAATGTCTTCGTTACTTATAGTTCTTTTTAGTATTGCCTTGACTCTTAGTACCACTTCATAAGGGGTTACAGGTTTTACAACATAATCATCGCTGCCAAGTAAAAGTCCCTCTATCCTATCGTCATCTGTTCCTTTAGCTGTAAGCATAAGAACCGGGATATTTTTTTTCTCCCTGAGTTTTTTGATAAACTGATCTCCAGACATAGCTGGAAGCATCCTGTCAAGTATTATACAATCTATCTCTTCTTTTTTAATTATTTCAAGCCCATCCTCTGCATTTAAGGCTGAAAATACCGTAAAGCCCTCTTTTTCAAAATATAAACGCAGTATTACCTGAAATTTTTCTTCATCTTCTACTATCAGTATTTTCATATCTAACCTTCTTCATAGTTTAACATTAAGGTTACATTTAATAACTTTCAAAATGTAGCGAAAATTCCTCTTTCAATGAATATTTTAACAAAGTCAGGATAAAAAGCTTTAATCATATAATAATACTATCATTTAGAGACACAAAGTAAATAGTACGTACTACATTTAATATTTAACAAACTTATAAAGAAATTATGAAGAAGTTTTGAAAAATTGGAAGATTTATTTTAATAATTATTTTTTTTCAATTAAAGTCATTTATTATTGACTGAAATTATTAAAATGTTATCGTTAAATCGATATTTTATCGGTTAACATGATAAAATTTGCAAATATCACTGTTTATCAACTTTTATTATATCACTCTTAACTAAACAAGTTTTTTAAAATTTATTCTTCGCTTTTATAGATAAACTCGGGGACTTTTTCTGCAACTAAAAATTTATAGTTTTAAACTAAAAAAATAGCTAAGATAGAAAAATATAAACTACAACTTGAAAAATTTCAAAAATTTTAGTATTGTCCTTTTTTTAATTTTTTTAAAAGGAGATTTTATGGTCGATCAAATTGCTAAAAAAGTATTTGAGTTATCAAAGGCTGAACAAACAGAAATTTTCTTTTACGATGGAGTTGAGGCACTCACTCGATTTGGTCAAAATCAAATCACTCAAAATGTTGAATCCCAATCTCAAAAGATGAGCATAAGGATGCTTGATAAGCAAAAAACTGCCTCAATGGAGATTTCAAACTTTTCTGATAAAACTATTAAAAACGCAGTCGATAAACTTTATCAAATTTTACAGCATCAGGTCCAGGATGAAAGACTGCAACCATTGCCAGAAGATCTTAATTTTAAAGCCAATGATACTATCCCAGAATCATTTAAAAAACTGGATGAAAACATTAGAGCTGAATATGTTAAAAAGGCACTTTATATACTTAACAAACAATCTGTATCTGGAGCAGGGATATGCAGTCAATCAAAATATAATGTAACACATATGACTTCTAAAAATTATTCTCACACATTTTATGATTGGAAGTTCGCTTTCTCCCTCAGCGCTAAAAATGAATATGGTATAACCCGTGAAGAGTTTCAGGGAACTACACTTGATAATTTTAATATAGATAAACTTGCCAATAAATGTATCGATTCACTCAATTTTTCAAAAGAAAAAGACAGGATTGAAGCTAATAAATACGATATAATTTTTACACCAGAGGCTTTTGCCGAACTTATACAGTATCTTTTTTATTTCAGTTTCTCAGCAAAAGAATTTTATGAAAAAACTTCTTTTATGGCTTTTAAAAAAGGTCAGCAGGTTTTTTCGCCTCTTTTGACAATATTAAATAATCCTCACGCTACAGATAGCTCTGCTTTATATTATGATTTCGAGGGATCTCCAACAAAAGTGGTCAAACTTGTTGATAAAGGTTATTGTAACAATCTTATATCAAATCGTTACTTTTCTAAACTATTAAACATAGAAAACACCGGGAATGGCCTTTCTCCAACCACTTTTGATTGCTTTCCTATTAATCCTGAAATCGAAGGCGGTAGTAGGTCTCTTGAGCAAATAATTCAATCTTCAGATAATGCCTTGCTGATAAATCGTCTTCATTATCTTAATATCATAGATCCTATTACTTTAACAGTTACTGGTATGACAAGAGATGGTGTTTATAAGATAGAGAAAGGTAAAATAACCACTTCTACGAACAACCTGAGATTTACAGAGTCTATATTAACAGCACTATCAAATATAGAAGAACTTTCAAGCGATAGACAGCAGTGCGAATGGTTCATAGGGTTTATGAAAGTTCCGGCTGTAAAAATAAAACAGTTTAATTTTTCTTCTGCTACTGATTTTTAACTTTATAATATTTCTTTTTAATAATTAAATATTATTTATTTTGATATAGGAGGCAATATGTTCGATTTTTGTGATAAAGTATTAAATTATGCAGAACTTTTAGGTGCTTCATATGCAGATATAAGAATAATTATTCGAGATATAGAATCTCTCTATACAAAAAATGGAAAGCTGGAGAATTATTCAATAAACAATATTGAAGGCTTTGGTGTTCGTGTTATATGTGACAACGGTTGGGGATTCGCTTCTTCTTCAAATCTAGATAGTTCCCAGATAGAAAAAACCGTAAGAAAAGCTGTTTCGATAGCTAAAGCCTCAAGCAAAGTTAGAAAGGAACCTATAATACTCTCAAAAGATCCACCTTTTCAGGATAGATGGGCATCCACATATCTTATTGACCCTTTTACAGTCCCATTTGACAATAAACTTCAAACCCTCTTAGAAATCGATGAAATACTTAGAAATGAACCTTCAGTTAAAATTGCTGAAGGATATATGGAATTCAGACGAGAACATAAATATTTTGCAAGTTCTGAAAATGCAAGAATACTTCAGACCACTATCGTTTCAGGTGCAGGATATAGCGCAACCGCAGTTGGAAACGAAGATGTGCAAACCAGATCCTACCCAATGTCCTTTGGAGGACAATATATGCAGATGGGCTGGGAGCTTGTTGAATCCCTCAAATTAAAAGAAAATGCACAGCGTGTTGCTTCCGAAACAGCAGCTCTTCTCAATGCAAAAGAACCTGAGCCAAAGGTAAGGGATCTGATAATTGGTGGCGAACAATTATCCCTGCAGATCCATGAATCCTGTGGTCATCCATCTGAACTTGATAGAGTCTTAGGTTATGAAGAAAATTATGCTGGTAGTTCGTTTATAACAGTAGATAAGTATAGAAATCTTCATTATGGTTCTCATAAAGTTAACATAGTTGCTGATTCCACTTTACCAAATGGACTTGGAACATTTGGATATGACGATGATGGAGTTAGAGCTCAAAGGTTTTTTGTAGTAAAGAATGGACTTTACCAGAACTATTTAACAAATCGAGAATTGGCTTATACCATCAATGAAGATAGAAGTAGAGGTTGTAGCCGTGCGGATAATTTTAGTTCAGTACCAATAATCCGTATGATAAACCTCTCTTTACTTCCAGGAGACGATAAGTTTGAAGATATTATTGCTGCAACAGAAGATGGTCTTTATGTTGATGGTATTAAAACCTGGAGTATAGATCAGATGAGACTAAATTTCCAGTTTACCTGTCAGATAGGTTATCTTATAAAAAATGGAAAGATGATTGAGATGGTCAAGAATCCTACTTATCAAGGGATAACACCAAATTTCTGGCAGAGTTGCGATATGATTGCCAGTGAAGAATATTGGAAACCCTGGGGTGTCATAAACTGTGGAAAAGGTCAACCGGCACAGGTCATGATGATGACTCATGGAGCAGCTCCCGCCAGATTTAAAAATGTTATGACAGGGATTGTAAGGCATTAATATTTTTTTAAGTTTTACAAAAAGTGAATAATCCATCTATTCACTCACTTTTTCTGCTTGACAATTTTACTTTTTTATAAAGGATTTTTATTATCGAGGTTCAGGTGATTGGTTATCTTCATCCCCTTAGTAGTATATTATATCCTGATGAAAGGTTATTTGTTTCATCGTCTTATTGTGCCTTTTGTCAAAATTTGAAAAAAAGAAAGAATAATCTTGCACGATTATTTTTAAGTAATGACATTATCTTCTTTTATTCCCTTTTTGCATCATGCCTTAACAATTTTACTTTCCATGTTTATCCTTTTTATTGTTACGCAACTATGTCAAATAGATTTTTAATAAAGGATAATGGGTTATTGGATTATTTTACAGATTTCACTCTTCTTTTTACATCTCTCAAATTTTATGATAACTATATTGATTCTAAATTTCCAAAATCATTTATTTCAAATCTTATTTCCAAATTTTTCTTTAACTCCATAAAATATATTAATAAAAATCTTTCTGTTGAAAATAATGATTTTTTTAATTCTAAAACTAAAAAAATTTTTTTACTGAATAACAAATGCAACAAAAGTTCTGTTAATTTAGAAGATGAAATGCTTCAGCTTCAGTCTCTTTTCGAGACGATCCTTCCACTGGACCTTTTACCATACTCTGCAAAACTACAGGTCAGTTCGATAGTTTCTCAAACTATTAGATTGCTATATATTATTGATTCTATAGATGATTTTGAAAATGATTTAAAGAAAAACAAAGATAACCTTATACTAAATTATATGGATACGCCAGCATCTCAAAAAGATCTCCAAAAAAAGAATTCCAGGGATTTCGTTGATTTTAAGCTTAAAGATAATAGAGATGTTATTAATAAGATTGAAAAGATGAGCACATTATCTTTAAATTACTGCATTTCACAACTTGAAAATTTAAGAGTTTATAGATTTAAGCATCTATTAAAACACTATTTTTCAGATCTTATACCTTTGCAACTGGATAGAGCATTAAACAAAAATAATATCGCTTCAAGATTTATTAAAAGTTAGATTTTATTCCTCAATCTTAAGAGGAATTTGTAAAATAAATCTGCCTTCTTTTTCTGATTTATTTATTTGTTCAAATTTAAAATTTAATTTCTCTGATATTTGAATAGCCTTGTTTAAAAATTGTTGCCCTTCATAAGAAATATTGAATCTCCCGGAACTGAATATATATTCTATACAAAGATTAATGAATGAATTTTGCTGATTTTCAAGATTTAAGGTTATTTTTTCAATAACCGGGCAGATATTAACAAGATAAAGAAAAATGAGTATAATAATCCTCCTAAAATTTGTTATATCAGCAAAGTAAGCTACTTTTAATTGATCTTCTGTAATATTTGTATTGATAACAAGTTCGGTATCTTTATCTTTGAATATTCCTTTAAAATAGTGATCAATTAAGATTAAAAAACTGCTGAAGCTAAATTTTATTGATATCGAATCTATATGAAGATCACTTAATCTGCTCAAAAATATTATATCATCAATAAAGTTCATAAGTTTTTGTGCAGAATCATTTATAATCAGGGCATCATTTTGTATTTCCTTAAGATCATTTCCCTCAACTCCATCTATTAAAATCTGAGAAAAACCAAGCACTGAATTTAATGGAGATCTGAACTCGTGAGCAAAATTTGATAAAAAGTTAGTAATACTGTTTTTAGGAAAATCGCTTCCAGCCTCAGGATTTAAACTATTCTCGGAAGGTATGAAGATCAAAATTTTTTTATTTGATATTTCACAAATTAATGTATTAAAAGGGAAATTAAATTCGAGTAGTTCAACTTTAACCGGTTCTTCATTAACTTTCTTAAGTCCAGAAGATTTAATCATCGAATCTATCTTTAAACTATAAAGATCGAGATTATTCTCTTCATCTTTTTCTTTTTCATTTTTTGTAGTTGGAAATTGTTGCTCATAAAACTTTGTAATGATATTGTATCCTATGGTATTTGCATCTTCATAGAAGCCTTCTTCATTGAATAAAACTATTCCCACAGGTAATTTATCTAAAAGTTTTTTTTGAAATATAATAAGTGAATTATAGAACTCTCTTCTTTCTTTAAGTATAACAAGCAAATTATTAAGGCCATACCGAATACTATCCATCTCACTTATTGTTTCAATTTTTTCATTTTTTATATATTTACCTTCCAGCATATTTTTAATATGAATATATTGCCTTGTTGTCGATGCAACAATTTTTTGTTCTAGCTTTGAGAAAAAATAGATCATAGCCAGTAAAAAGCATACAAAACCAATTAAACAAATCGAAATGATTCTAAAAGTTGATTGGTATAGGACAAATTTAGGGATAACCATTACACAGACTCTTGATAAATAGCTTTCACAAAAAAATATTCGATACTTTCCTTCATCTATTATTCCATCTCTATTCGAAATAAAAATATTATCATACTTATCAAGTCTTACTGGAGCATTTTTTGTCAATGTTATTTCATAATCTCGAAAAGGATCTCTAAACATTATAGAAGCATCCCGCTGGATAAACTTATTTTCATCAATTACTTTATATATTTTTAAATCTTCAGTTAAATTTGCAATGAGTTCTATTTCATTTTTTATTGAAATTATGTTTCTTTTGTATTCATAAATAGTAGAAGTGACGGTTACAGTTAAAAATATAACAAAAACTATTATTACAATAGGTAAACAGATCTTTAAAAATAAAAATCGTTTTAAAGAAATTTTGTTTTGCTTCATTTATGACCATCCACAAATAGCATTTAATAATATTGAAAAGTTAAGGTCAATTTTAACAATCAAATGAACTCTTATCCATTATTTTTGAGTTAAAATAAAGCTAAAAGAGTCCATATATATTTCCATTTTCATCGATATCTATTTTCTTATATGCAGCATCCTGTGGTAATCCTGGCATACGCATTATCTCTCCGGTTATTGGAACAATAAAACCTGCACCTGAAGCAACTTCAATCTGTCTCACGGTTACAAGAAAATCTTTTGGTCTCCCCAGCAATTCTGGATTATCTGAAAGAGATTTCTGTGTCTTTGCAATACATACGGGCAATTTATCAAAACCAAATTTCTTGATCATCTCAAGGTCTTTTTTTGCATTTGGTGTGAAATCTATAGCTTGTGCCCCATACATAGTGGATGCGATTTTATAAATTTTATCTTCAACTGGCATATCAAGGTTATATAAAGGACCTCTACTTGAAACTTTCTGCTCTGAAAGTTTAACAACTAATTTCGCTAAATCTAACATTCCATCACTGCCCTGAGCCCATCCTTTACACAAAGCATAAGGCATGTTCTTTTGCTCAAGTAATTTGAAAAGTCTTTCAAGTTCCTCAGGATGGTCAGAATCAAAATGATTTATTGCCACGACAGCAGGAACTCCATAGTACCTTATATTTTCAATATGTTTTTCAAGATTAGGAAATCCTCTTTCCACAGCATCCGGGTCATTTTCATTTATTTGTTTCAACTTTTTTCCACCATGAAATTTCAATGCTCTTGCTGTTGCTACAAGAACAACTGTAGAAACTTCAAACCCTGCTTTACGACATACAAGATCAAAAAATTTTTCGGCACCGAGTTCAAATGCAAAACCAGCTTCTGTAATAGCATAATCCCCAAGACTCATAGCAAGTTTAGTGGCAATAATAGAATTAGCTCCTTGAGCTATATTGGCAAATGGGCCTCCGTGAATAAATACTGGGTTGCCTTCTAGTGTTTGTACAAGATTGGGCTTTATAGCATCTTTTAAAAGGGCAGCAGCAGCGCCATGAACCTGCAAATCCCGGCAATAAACTGGTTGCCCATCTATAGTAAAACCTATTAAAATATTACCAATCATTTCTTTAAGCTCTTTATAATTTTCAGCCAGACAGAGAATAGCCATAATTTCGCTTGATGCTGTTATATCAAACCCTGTCTCTCTTGGGTAACCATTTACAGCTCCACCTAGCCCTATTATTATACTTCTCAAAGATCTATCATTCATATCCATAGATCTTCTCCATCTTATGGCTCGTAAATCTAGCTTAATCGAACCTTTATTTATTTCATTATCAACAGCTGCTGCTATAAGATTATGTGCTTTTTCTATAGCTGAAATATCACCCGTAAAATGAAGATTGATATCCTCCATGGGTACAACCTGCGAATAACCACCACCAGTAGCTCCTCCCTTTACACCAAAAACAGGGCCAAGAGATGGCTCTCGTAAGGCAAGAAAAGAATTATGACCAAGTTTTCTCAATCCATCATGAAGCCCAATTGATGTAGTGGTTTTTCCCTCTCCAGCTGGAGTTGGAGTTATTGCTGAAACAAGAACAAGCTTTCCTTTTGGGTTTTGTATCATCCTTGAGACATAATCAAAAGAGATCTTGGCTTTGTAATTGCCATAAAGTTCAAGATTATCATCAGGAATTCCATTTTTTGATGCAACTTCTTTGATGTTCTTCAGTTTTGCGTTTCTTGAGATTTCAATATCTGCTAGATGAGCCATATACATACTCCTTTAAAAAAATTTATTTAAAAAAATTTCTGGAGTTTAGAAAAAATAATAAACCATGTATAGTTTTATAGTTCTTTTTAACTTTTAATATTATTTAACTTAAATTTTCTGATACATCAAAGGATTTCTTAATATAATATATTATTCACTTTTAAATTATATTCAAGAATTTTATTTTCCCGTATAAAACAAACTTTATACCCATTAAGCATGAAGAATATATCTCAAACCTGATTTATTTACCTATTGCAAAAAGATTATCTGATAAATGTTAAAGATTTTCTGTTTTATTAACTTAATTCTTTAAAAGGTTACCATTATTTTTGTATTTCTTTGAATATTCTATTTTGGTGCTAAAACAATTGCTTCCCCCGTTAAGACTACTTCATTGTTTTGATTTAAAATGTCTGTTGTAAGAATAACCCTATTTTTTTCAGTAATTAACTCTTTAACTGTGACCCTTGCCTCTATTGTATCTCCTATATAAACAGGAGCCTTAAAATTGACTGATTGTGATACATAAATAGTTCCAGGGCCTGGTAACATAGTTCCAAGAACAGTTGAAATAAAGGATGAAACAAGCAAACCATGAGCAATCCTTTTACCAAATTTTGTTTGTTTTGCATGAATCTCGTCGATATGTGCCGGATTTGTATCTCCCGTAATACCAGCAAATAGATAAACATCAGTTTCAGATATTGTCTTTCTAAAGGAAGCTGTCTGACCAACTTTTAATTCTCCTATTTTAATACCTTGCATTTTTACTCCTAACTATTTTTTGTAAAATAAATAATTGAGAATTTACAACTAAATAATAGTTTAACTTTGTATATAGTAAAGGATTTATAAGGTAATTTTGCAGAGAAATCATAAAATAAAAAAATTCTGTAATTTCCGTAATTTCTTCCACTATTATATAATTGAGAAGTAAAAATGAAATTAAAAGGAAGGTTTTATGAAAGATCTTAACATCACTGTTATTAGTGGAAGACTCACCGCTGATCCTCTTTTTAAAGAAACAAAAAATGGAAAAGGTTACTGTTTGTTTGGCTTAGCCTCAAATAGTTTTATTAAGAACCCCGATGGATGGCAGAAGATACCTACCTTTGTTCTTGTAAAGTGCTGGGATAAACTTGCTGCAACGAGCTTTGAAACTTTGAAAAAAGGAACTCAGGTCATCATTTACGGAACTTTGAAGTACTCTGTTTACAATAGTGCCGATTCAACAAGAAAAAGTCTCAATTACATCCAGGCTCATAAGATCGAAAGAGTTAGTTTTCAACCTTTTGTTAGAAAAGAAGACAAAGTTTCAGAAGATGTTATTCAAGAAGACTTCCATAATGGTAAAAAAAAGAAGGTAAAACAGATTTTTGTTGAAGAAGATAATCTTGTCAGTGTAGAAAACTGACGCGCACTTTGATAAAACTATTCTGGCAGCAAGTTATACAACACCCCTCAAATTTGAAGGGGTGTTGTATTTTTTATAGTCTATAAACTTCTTTGAATATTTAAGCAAAAGATATTAAATCTATGAAAAACTTTTTTATTTTTCCAGTTACATATCTTGCGTTATAACATACTAGAAGATAAAGAATACTATTAATTAATTTTTGATTTAATTTAACTTTTTAAATATTTGACATTGTTAAAAAAAAACATATAAATATTTAAAAGGTTTATGTATTATTTCTTACTTAAAATTTAAGGAATTTTAATGAAACTTTTGTATTTCGGCGAGAAAAATGAATTCACACAGGTACTGGGAAAGTTTTTAATAAATGATGGATATGAATTTGTTATGACAGAGGGGAAAGTACCAATTATTGATATTACAAAAAAGTATATTCCTGATCTTATACTTGTTGATTCATCTTTGTCGATTATCTCTCCATATGATATCATCAAATCAATTAAACAGGATGAACTTCTTAAACATTCACCGGTATTTTTGTTAACTGAAGAAAATGAACTTAATGATTTAAATACACATATAGATCTTGGTGTTGATGAGATTATTCTCAAACCTTTTGATTTGAGATATTTTTCAAACAGAATTAAACTTTTTTACAGAATGTTTATTGCTAAAGATAATAATCCTTTAACAGGTTTACCTGGTAATCTGGCAATTTCCAGGAAAATTCTTAATCTTATACAAAACCAGGCAAGTACAAAATTTGCAGTTATTTATGCTGATCTTGATAACTTTAAGCCCTATAACGATATTTATGGATTTTCCAAAGGTGATGAAATCATACTTTACACAGCGAATCTTTTAAGCTTAGCTCTAAAAACTTTATCAAACACATCTCTTGATTTTTTAGGTCATATCGGAGGAGATGATTTTATACTTATCACGACGCCAGAATTTATCGAACCTATTGCAACTTATATAATTTCTGAATTTGATAAAAATATAAGAAAATTTTACAATGAAGAGGATCAAAAAGCTGGTTTCATAATTTCAAAAGACAGAGAAGGAAATACAAAACAGTTTAAATTTTTATCTATTTCTTTAGCCATAGTGACCAACAACTCGCGCATTTATGAATCCATCGCAGATCTTAGCAAAGTTGCTGCAGAGGTAAAAAAAGTAGCCAAAGCAAAAGAAGGATCATCATGGTATGTTGATAAAAGAAATGGCGATAAAGAGAAGGAAGCTGATTATCTTCAAAAACATTCAAATCAAGATAGAAGAAATGTTACATCTGCAGATAAATCTAAAGGCTTAATCTTAATTATAGATGATAATAGAACCATACTTGATATGCTATCTAACATTTTAGAACTTGAAGGTTATGAAGTTGACTCAGAGCTCTCTGCACAAAAAGCTCTTTTTAAAGTTAGTTTTAAAAAATACAGTGTTATCCTGACAGATATTGCGATGCCCGATATGGATGGCTTGACTCTTATAAAAGAAATTAAAAAAAGCAAATATGGCAACTCGGTACCAATAATAGTTATTTCAGCCTTTGGCAAAAAAGAGATCATACTTGAAGCATTTAAACTTGGGGTTAAAAGATTTTTTGTAAAACCATTTGATAGTAGTGATTTGATTAAAACAATAGATACTATAGTCCTTTCATCTCAAGATTTGAAATAGCGTTATTTCTTTAAATTTATGCATATTTCAGCATAAATTTATTATGAAAAACATTATAAAAAATAACATAAGCAAACCTATTGTCATTTTATATAGAAATATTACTATATGTTAGTATTATATAGCTTTAAAGGTAATATTATGGTATATGGTAAAGATTCAAAAAACGACAAGAAATTCCCTGAAAACGAAACTAATGCCTTGCTTCCTTTTCATAGCAGCGAATTAATGAAATTCAAAAGTGATGAAACAACTAAAGACGCTGTTATTTTTTATGGTGTTCCCTTTAAAAATCCTTCAAAAAAGGATAAAATTGTGATTTCTCCGACGATGTTTTCAACATCCAGTATATTTTACGAATTTAGCATAGCTGACATAATAACCTGGGATGAAGTTGAAAAGATCGTTAATCCATCCGGTACATCATTGACTCTTATAAAACTCTACGTAAGAAGAGGTTGTGTTGCTATAAGATATGAGCCTGTTCTAATAGAATAATTGCTATTTTATATACTATTATTTTTATATTATTTTTATATTATCTCAATTTCATCAATTATTCCACCTGCAAGAAGAAAATCGTCTTCATATATTACCAGAGACTGACCTTTTGATGATGCTTCCTGCAGCTCATTAAATTCAACTAACAGCTTGTTATGGTTACCAGTTCTAATATAATTAACTTTTGCATCAGCCTCTTTAGACTGATATCTTATCTTGCACTTATAGAACTTATTTGCTTCAAAATAATCTGGATTTACAAAGAGATTGATTTTATTGGCAACTATTCTTTTAGTCTTCGGTTTATCACCCAGTTCAATCTCATTTTTTAAAGGGTCGATTCTCCTTACATACATTCGTTTACCTGCTGCAAATTTCAATCCTTTTCTTTGACCAATGGTATAATTAATTATCCCATCGCTCTCATCCAGTATATTTCCCTTAGTATCAACAAAATGTGCATGTTTTGGAAAGTTTTTTTTCAATTTTTCTTCAAGGTATCGCTTATAATCATTATCCGGAATAAAACAGATATCAAAAGATTCTTTTGCAATATTCAAATTTTTGATATTGTAACTCTTTACGATACTACGAATATCTTCTTTCTTCAATCTCCCACATGGAAAATCCAGAAAAGGTAATAATTTATGTGAAATTCCCCATAAAAAATAAGATTGGTCTTTACTTGTATCATAAGCTTTTTTAAGAAGCAAATTTGAATTTTTAATTTCTTTTTGAACATAGTGACCAGTCGAAAATAATTCAATATTATGGTTATGCAAAATATGGTAGTATAACACGCCAAATTTTATAAATCTATTGCATCTTATACATGGATTTGGAGTTTTTCCCATTTTATATTCTTCAATGAAGTTTTTTTGTACAATTTTTTCGAATATACTCTGGATATCTACAAACTCCAATGGGACTTTTAGTTTCAATGCAATTTCGATGGCATTATCGAATGTTTTACCTGGAATCTTAAATGTAAAGGCTCTGACATCATAGCCTTTCTCAAGAAGATAGATCAAAGAAAATGTTGAATCAACACCACCACTAAATGCGACAGCTATTTTTTGTTTCATAAGGTCCCTTTACATTAAATAATAATAATAATCACAAAATCAAAAATAAACTTTTTTAACATTGTTCCACAAATCCTTGTCATAAAGATAAAAAATGTTAATTTGGCTTTAGAAATTGCTCATTTTATGTTGATCATCCTGTTTCTATTTTTCTTAATAAAGTACAAAAATTTTTGAAAATAAATTCTTAATTTTTAGATCAATTTCATTTTAAAGGCATCAGTTTATGAATGATAGATTAATCTTATGTATAAAAAGAGACTCTATTTCATCTTTGTTCAATCAAAAAATATCATTAATTAAAAAAGAAAAAATAAATTTTAACTCTAATTTTATGAATGCAAAATATTTATTTTTGCCAAGAGAAGAAGTAGAGAACAAACCAGAATACAAACAATTAATTCCATATATAATTATTATTGATAATAATGATAATGTACTACTGTATGAAAGAGCTGGCAAAGAAAAAAGGCTTCATGGTCTATATTCATGCGGGATAGGAGGGCATATAGATATCGAAGATACAAATGAAATAAATGAACTTAAAAATATTCTTCGCTCTTTAAATTTTGATACAGATAATTTTTATAAGAATTGGTTCAATTTAAACATGGAAGTTTTACAAAAGATAATCTATCATTGTGCAATAAGGGAAATTTATGAGGAAACAGGTATTATAGTTAAAGAAAATAATAACGGTTCTATGACTGAGACTTTTGATAAAACTCATAAAAATCTTGAGTTTATCGGTTTAATCAATGAGGATGAATCTTCGGTTGGTAATGTTCACCTTGGCCTGGTTTACATTTACAAAATAGGTGATCTGAAAAAAACAAAAATTGAACCCAAGGATAATGAAATAAAAAAGCATATTTTTTGCAAAAGTTCGAATATTTTAGAAAGGTTTACAAATCTTGAACTCTGGTCAAAACTTGCATTAGAATTGATTCGAACAAATTAAAACTTATTACAGAGGCATAAATGGATAAACTTTCTCATACACAAAAATCAGGAAACATAAACCAGAAGAGCTTGTTTATGACCATAGCAGCACCTATACTGTGGAGTTTTGGAGCTCTTGGTATAAGAAGCGTTGAAGCATCATCGTGGAGCATAATCTTCTATCGTTCGATAGCTATGAGTATAGCGGTATTTTTGCTATGCTTCGTAATTTATAAGAAAAATGTAATCAAAGTATACAGAAATATTGGTAGACCAGGATTGTTGGTATCTATATTTTTAGGTATCACAACTTTATTTTATGTACTTTCTTTATCTAAAACAACTGTTGCAAACGCTCTCCTCGTACAGGGGACAGCTCCAATATGGGCGACAATTTTAGGTATAATATTCTTGAAGGAAAAAGTAAAAATTTTAAACTGGTTAACAATAATTGCTTCATTTATTGGAATCATAGTTCTTGTAGCCAATCAGGGGATTAAAATTCACTTTCTGGGTGATATTTTTGCGCTTATAACAGCTTTTGGGCTAGCCGCACAGATACTTATTATAAGAAAAAATCCCCATATTGAAATGATTCCCATAGCAAGCATTGGAGGTTTGATTGCAGCTATTTTTTCACTTTTTTTTAAACCTTCATTTCAAGTTAACTTTCATGATTTATCTATTTTGATCTGTCTTGGAACTTTTCAGATAGGACTTGGATATATACTTTTCTATCGAGGTAGCAAAGATTTACCGCCTTCTTTATCGAGTTTGATAACGCTTTTAGAAACAGTGCTTGGACCTATCTGGGTTCTTATTTTTTTAGGTGAAAAAATTAGTAGTAACGCAGTAATAGGAGGATTAATAATAATTATCTCTCTTGTTTGTAACACATTGATCACTACACGAATTCCTTCAAAAACCAGTGAGACCAAATAACAAACTTTATAAACTATATTCTACTACCATCTCTTAACTAATATCTCTTGTATTTCTTTTTCATTTTGCTTTAAACTCTTTAAATGCTATGATTTATATAAATATCACAATATAAATCTCTGTGCTGCCTACTATAGTCTACAGTAAAGTTCGGTAATAATATTTTATAAATACAGTCAAAAGTTGGAAGAAACAAATTTTTCCTTATTTTTTCATACTTTGTTGCCTAGATCAAAATAAAACGTAACATAAAATTTTCCGCTCTAAAAGCTACCAAAAGCCAGCCTTGCTCCAAATACTGGTGATGAATTATGAAATTGTGTATACATTGGTCCCGGAATAAGATTACCTACAGTTTGATAACCAATATAAAAGAAAAGACACATCCATTTCTGAAGTTTAATACCAATCTCAAGGTTAACTTCAGCATAATAGCCAAAAAAGCCACTACTATCTTCAGCATTTCCGATACCAAAACCTCCAAGACCCAGCCAGACCATGAGATTTATTTGAATAAATCTATCAAGTATCTTATAACCTGATATCAACCCTCCAAACCCACCGGCAACACCATCAGCTTCAGTCCAAATTGAATTACTAAGAGTAGCAAATCCAAAACCACCTATTATACAATTATTTGAAACACCATAACCATATAATCCAAAATATGATAAACCACTTGATATATTTGGCAGCGGAAGCTGGCTAAATAACAAATTTGTCCCCTGAGCACCATAAAATAGACCACCTGCTCCACCATAAGGGAAAGCATATTTGACTGCTGAAGAACAGATAATAAGCAAAAAAATAAATAAGGATGATAAAATAGGCAAAAAGTTAAAATTTTTCTTTTGAAACATTTTTTTCTCCTCTAAATTTTGCACTTATTTGATTAACTTTTAACTGAAAAAGAAAAAGCCCTAAACCTATGATTTTAAAATATAATCACTTCTATCTAAAAGAATTAGTTTTATATATTTATTGTCATAATTTATTAATTAATTAAACTAGTTGATTATTTACTAAATATAGCACAACAAATTTAAATAAAAAACAACTTTTTGCTTTTTTAAAATATTTAAAGATATTTCTTTAGTTTTTTAAGTAGAAGTTTATAAGTTAATGTCATCAGTAATTTATATTATTTATCATTTTGCTTTTTCTTTTTAAAAACAAATTTAATAAAAATGAAAACAATTATTAATATTATATAGAGTGGCCAGATTGTTATTAAGAAAAGCAAAATAGAAATCAAACCATCAAATCCTTTTGATAAGGCATCTTTGAGTCTTATAATAAATCTGGGTCTTGAAATTCCTGCTTTTTTAACATAAGCTTCTAAAGTTATTGTACTATAGGAAACTCTATCCTGTAAATACTTAAGACTCCCCTCTATTGATTCTATTTGCTCACGAATATTGCTTAATGCCTGTTCAACTTCAAGAATTTCTGTAACTGTCTTAGCGCTGGCAAGAATTGCCAGAAATCTTTTTTCGGATTCCTTTTTCGATTTGAGTCTTAGTTCCAGATCTACATACTGCTCTGTAACATCTTCTACAGTAACATTCTTCTGATCTATGCTTAAAAAAAGAGAATCAAGAGATTCCATTGCGACATTAAAATCATCCTTTGGTACTCGAAAAGTTATTATGATAGATTGCATATCATAATCATCAGAATTTTCTTTATTCATGCTCTCTATATTTGAAATATAACCATGGTTTTTTTCTGCTATAGAATAAATTGATGTTTGAAAACCAGCAATATCTTTTACAGAACCTTTAATATAAGAATTATAGACAAGATATAGATTTTTGTCCTTTTGTTCATTGCTAATAGTATTGATATCTGATGTATTGGTTTTATTCATCTGAGATTTCTGGGTAAGAGAAGATTTTGATGGTGAGTTAAAATTCAGCATTTTTGAATCGCCTTCATAATTTGCCATTGTCGAAGTAGTTATTTGATCAGAATTTCCATAATCATTTTCTTTTGCACATCCTGGTAAAAGTAACAATATAAAAAGAATTAGAATATAGATAATTTTAAATTTTGTCATAAATTTTTCCTTTAACATTATCAAAACATTAATTTTATTACAACCGATTTTGCAAAATTAGTTTAAAATATTAATTCAAATAATTTAAACAAAATATCCATCAAAATTATTAATATTCCTCTTTAATAAATTGCTCAAAAATCTCAAGAGCCTCTGGCATATTCTTTCTCCCAAAACCAAACCTTATATGCTGATTGTCAAATTCGAAAGCAGTCGAAGGCATAAGCATAACTCCCTTTTTCTCAACAACTTTTTCACAAAACTTGTCTGCTTCACCTTCTAGCAAAGTGGCAAATAGAACTGAACCGCCTCTAGGAGGAATATATTTAAAAATTTCGTTGTATTTTTTGAAAAATTCATCAAGTAATTTGAGATTATCAAAAACTATTCCCCTTATTTTTGAAATTATTTTATCCTTATTTTTCAAAGCCAATATAGCAAGAAATTCAGATGGTGCACTATTACAAATAGTTGTATAATCTTTATTCAAGGCTATCTGCCTTATTAAATTTTTATTTTGGCTGGCAATCCAACCTATTCTAAGCCCAGCAAGTCCGAAAGATTTTGATAAAACTCCTAGGCTAACAGCATTCTGGTATAATTGACAGGCTCCTGGTAGAGAATCCGTTATAGGATTTTCTCTATTATTAAGATCATATTCCAAAAATCTATAAACCTCGTCGGAAAAAAGAATTATATCTCGTTTTGCACAAAAATCTATAAGGTATTGAAAATCATTTCTTGAGGGCAGATACCCGGTTGGATTATGAGGAAAATTAACAATTATCATTCTTGTATTCTTTTGTACTAACTCTTCAAGTGATGCAAAGTCACATGCCCAGTTTTTCTCTTCTTTGCACTTCAAAAAAGAAATCTGAGCGCCTATCCCTTTCGCTATTTCATATAAACTTTGATAACAGGGATAAATACATATAACATGATCTTCCGGGGAAATAAGAGTATTCATCGTTAAAAAGATTCCCTCTTGTGCCCCAGAAAAGACAAGTATATTTTCTTCAGTAAATTTTTCGTCATTATTTTCATTATACATTGAAGCTATTAAACTCCTTAAATAAGGATTTCCAAGAGATTCAGTGTAACCCAGTCTGATATTTAAAAAATCTTCAAGGTTTTTTTCATACTGAGAAGATAAAGATAGAAGTTCTTTTATTGAAATACTTTCACAATCAGAAGAGCAAAGCAGATATGGTGCATTAAACTCATATTTTGCAAAAATTCGTTCAAGATAGAAAGGTCTTATATTTTTCATGAACTTCACCTCTTTTAATTTTAACATTTAAAATAAACAAAACAACAAACTTGATGAAATAAAAATAATAATGCATTTAAGAAAATAACAAGATAGAACATTATAAAATAATTAAATATTAATGTCGAAAAGAGCTAAAATTTAAGTAATCTAGATAAAGCATAAAAAAACATGAATAAATGATTTTAAAAATAATATCCAGAATTACAGATGCTTCTCGATCCAGAATAAAAAATCCCTTGTAACCTCTTCTCTATTTATTTCGTTTAATATTTCATGTCTTTTATCTTCATATAACTTAAGTTCAACGTCATTAAGACCAAGATTAAGATAGATCTTATAAAGTTCTGGAACTGTTTTGGCTCCAACTGGATCTTTTGCTCCCGATGCAATAAGTACAGGGATAGATCTGGGAATCATCGCTAGATTGCGTTTTTTGTGCATTTCAAGCATTCCAGATGTAAGAAAGTAGTACAATGAACTTGAGCAAACAAATCCACATAAAGGATCGGCAATGTACTTATCAACTTCCTGATTATCGCAAGAAAGCCAGTCGAATTCCGTTCGTTTTGGTTTAAAATTCTTATTATAGGCTCCAAAAGAAAGGTTATTTAGAAAATTGCTTTTTTTTCTCGGTCCATTTATTAACATAACCATCTTTGCAACTATCTTTCCTGGTATCAATAAACCTGGATTTGGCCCTGCAGTTCCTGAAAGAATAACTCCATGAAGCTCTCTTCCATATTGCTCAATATATCTTTGAGCTATAAAAGATCCCATAGAATGACCAAGCATAAATACAGGAAGATTATTGTATTTTGACTTAATTATCCCGGTAAGTTGATATTCATCATCAACCATACCAGAAAAACCATTATTAGCACCAATAAAACCTAAATCTTCTTTTGTTTTTGCAGTTTTCCCATGCCCTCTATGATCGTCAGCTACAACTATGAATCCCTTTTCTGTCGCAAAATTTGCAAACCTTTCATATCTTGCTGCATGTTCTGCAAGTCCATGAACAACCTGAACAACAGCTCTGGCTTTCTTAAGATCTTCTGGTTCCCAGCAATAAGTAAAAAGCTCAAATCCTTCATTATCTTTAAAAGAAAAAGTTGAAGATTTCATTTTACCTCCATATTTTTAAATTATTGATTCTTATGCAAAATCGGGTAGTATTATAAATTTTATTTTTCAAAGAATCTACTTATAATTTTAAATAGTTTACAAAATCCTGAAAATTTATCCTTAATATTTTTGCTATAAAGAAATTCCATTGCACCAACTAGACCTCCCCAAACCTTTTGATTATAAGGATGCCACCATAATTGTTTCTTTGCAAAAGTTAGTTTATCCTTTATAATCACTTTTTGTCTTGTCATTTCCATAAATCCAGCTTTTCCGTGAGTCCTGCCAATCCCGGAATATTTATATCCACCCCATGGAGTATTGGCAAGACCATGAGACATGAGATGATCATTTATCATTATTACACCACATTCTAATTTTTTAGCTATCTGATTGGCTAATTTTATATTTTGACTCCAGACAGATCCAGTTAAGCCGAACCTGGAATCATTTGCCATATCTATAGCTTGCTCAATATAGTCAAATGAAATAATACCAATAGCTGGGCCAAAAACTTCTTCACAAAAAATTGGCATCTGCTGATTTATTTCTGTCAAAACCATTGCAGGAAGAAAATTTGTTTCCTCTTTCAGTAATGATTGCAAAAAATTAATAGAATCCTCCTTTGATGAAGTTACCTTTTCCATGTATTCTTCTTCTTTTTGATCTTTAAAAAGCTTAACTCTCAGTTCTTCCGGTAAAGGTGATATACTGTTTAAAATAGCTCCAAGCTCCAATGATTTTATAACCTGGTTTATGACTGTTTCTTTCTGCTTTGAATTTGTCATAAAACCTATCTCACCATCTTCAAAACTATCATCAGTAACATTTTTGCCTGGACGCAATCCAGAAACTTTTTCATTAAGTATTGAACAAAATTTATCGTAAACCTGTTGATCAACTATGATTCTTTGTGCCCCTCCACAGGATTGACCTGAATTTTGAAATCCAGCCCATATTATACCCCATGCCGCTTTTCCCAGGTCAGCATCATTACATACAATCGCTGGATCATTACCTCCAAGCTCAAGAACCGTTGGAATAAGCCTATCTGAGCATTTCTTCTGGATTTCAATACCTGTTGGTACACTTCCAGTGAAAAATATTTTATCAATCCCTCCCTCAATAAATGCATCAACTGCTTCAGAACCACCAATATTAATTAAGGAAAATAAGCCATCTGGTAAATCTGCTTGTTGTATAACCTTTTCAAGTAGATGTCCAACAACCAGTGTATCCCTGGAGCATTTGAGTATAACACCATTACCAGCCAATAAAGCCATTACAACTTCCGAGAAAGGAATAGAAAAGGGATAATTCCATGGAGAAATAATACCAATTACCCCATAAGGTTGATAGTGAACTTTCGAACATTTATTGAATGTTAACATAGAATTCCCGGGTATTATGTGAGGTTTTAACCATTTTTTGCAGTACTTTGTATAAAATCCAACTGCCATAATCGCAGGTAAGACTTCTGCAACATATGCATCTGTCAAAACTTTTCCATTATCTGCACTTATGGTCTCTGCTACTTCAAGATAATTATTAACAAGGTATTTTCTTATTTTCAAAATAGACTTTTTTCTCTTATTTATAGGGATCTGTTGCCATAATTTTGAAGAAGCTTTTGCTCGAATTATCGCATCTAAAACTTCCTTATATGAATTTTTATGATATCGAGCAATTTCTTCTTTTGTAGCTGGATTAAAAGAAATAGTTTGTTCCATAATGATACTCCCTTTTGATCTTAAAAATTCTATTAATTTTGAAACTCATTTATATCTCAAGGCAAAAAAGATAAGGCAATTCACATTTAATTTTCTCAACTACTTATAATAAAAAAATAATGAGAAGTTATTTTAGTTCAAGCTGTTATATCTGCTACCTTTCAGTTATTTATAGCAAATATATAGCTCTCAAAAGAATAAAAAAAAGATAATTTAGTTTTTCTCTTAAAAGTAATATAATTCATTTTTCTATTCATACAAAAAAATTGTATTTTTTAGAATTTTTTTTATTCTATATTTGATATAAAATTTTCTTTAAATAGAAAAAATGCAATATGATTTTCATGGAAAATATATCAGAACAATTTTCCTGGACTTAGATCAAATTGACTTATAAAATAATATAGTCTCTTTGCAAAAGTTTAAAAGTGATTAATGTGAGTTTTATTCAAGATTGATTTCTAATGTATTTTAGTTATAATTTAAAAGGTTCAATTTAAAGGAGTTTGTATTGGAATACAACATGATTGTCAAAAAAGATAAAATTGCTGATAATACATATTCTATCTGGTTCTATCATCCTGAAATTTGTAATCATTTTATGGCTGGACAATTCCTCATTTTAATGGTTACAGAAAATGGAGAAAGAATTCCACTTACAATTGCTGATATTGATAAAAATAATTCACTTGTAAGAATAATATTTCAGGTTGTTGGCTATACGACTAAACTTTTATCTGAATTAAATGTTAATGACAGCATATATAGTGTTCTCGGCCCACTTGGGAACGCTCTTAAACTACCTGAAAATACAAAAAAAGTACTCTTAGTTGGAGGTGGTGTCGGAGTTGCCCCACTTTACCCCAAGATTAAGGAGATAAGTATTCATCTTAAATTGACAGCAGATGTTGTCATTGGAGCTAGAAATATCAACTTATTTATATTAACCGACGAAATAGAAAAAATTGCAAATAAACTTTATCTTTTTACTGATGATGGCTCCTCAGGACATAAAGGGCTTGTAACAGATGGAATAAAAAAAGCTATAGAGGATAACGGCAACTATGATATTTGTATTGCCATAGGACCTCTTATCATGATGAAAGTTGTTGTAGAACTTAATAAGAGTTTAAATCTACCAACTTATGTTTCCCTCAATCCCATAATGCTTGATGGAACAGGTATGTGCGGTGGTTGTCGCTTTTTATATGATAATGAGGTAAAATTTGTATGTGTTGACGGACCAATTTTTGATGGCTTCAAAGTTAACTTTGATGACCTTATGAAGAAAAATGCACAATATAAAGAATATGAATGCAAATTAAATAGCTAAGTGAACTACTTAAGGAAGGAAAATGAGATTAGAACCAAAAATGCAAGATCCTTTATCAAGAATTAGAAATTTTGAAGAAGTGAGTCTCGGATTTACAGAAGAAGAAGCCATTCTTGAAGCTAAAAGGTGCAGGCTTTGTGGTATATGTGTAAAAGGTTGCCCGGTTAATATTGATATCCCTGGCTTTATCAAAGAAATACAGGAGAAAAACTTTCGTGAAAGTATTGATATTATAAGGAAATATTCGGTACTTCCTGCTGTTTGTGGTAGAGTTTGTCCTGTTGAAAATCAATGCGAAAGTCAGTGTATCTATAACAAAAAAGGAGAAGCTATAAATATTGGGGCCCTGGAAAGATATGTAGCGGATCTTATTTCGGAAAAACCTGAAATAAGCATTGATGAAAATGGGAAATCTGTGGGTATAGTTGGTTCAGGACCTGCAGGATTAACTGCTGCATTCGAACTTCGGAAGGCTGGATTTACTGTAACTGTTTATGAAGCTTTGCATAAGCCTGGTGGAGTCTTAAGGTATGGAATACCAAATTTTCGATTACCAGACTCAATAGTAGATAAAGAGATCAATTATTTACTATCAATGGGAGTTAATTTTAAGTTAAACTTTCTCGTGAGAAAAACAATATTTTTAAAAGAACTTTTAAATTTGCACGATGGACTTTTATTGGCAACTGGTGCTGGTTTACCCGGGCAACTTAATATCCCTGGCGAAAATGGTGGTCAGGTTTTTCTTGCTAACGAATTCCTTACAAGAATGAATCTTATGCATGCCTATGAATTCCCAAAATACCATACACCTATAAGAATACCAAAAAAAGCAGTTGTCATTGGAGGTGGAAATGTTGCAATGGATTGTGCAAGAGTTGCAAGAAGACTTGGAGCAGAAGTAATTCTAGCTTATCGAAGAGAAGAAAAAGATATGCCTGCAAGAAGAGATGAACGAATTCACGCTAAAGAAGAAGGTGTACAATTTTTTACACTAACAAACCCTTCTGAAATAATCCTCGATGAAAAAGGACTTGTGAAAGGAATTAAACTTGAAAAGATGAAGATAATAGGAATCGATGAAAAGGGACGAAATAAGATCGAAGGCACAGCACAATACTTTGATGTGGATTGCGATATGGTAATAGTTGCTATTGGACAACGACCAAATAAGATAATTCAGGAAAACTCTGAAGGATTGGTATTTGATGATCATGGACTAATAAAAGTAGATGAAAACCTTAGATCATCTAATCCTAAAATATGGGCTGCAGGAGATATCGTAACTGGTGCTGCTACAGTTATTCTGGCTATGGGAGAAGCAAAAAAAGCATCAGCCAATATGATAAAATCTTTATTAAATTAAATTCTCTTAAACTTTAGACAATATATTGTAAAATCATTACTTGAAATAACTTACATTTCATTGTATATTTTGCTAAGCATAATAAAAGTGAGTCTTTAAGTGAAAACTAAAAAGGTTTTCTCCTTCACATTAATTTTATTTTTCATATTGTTATTTGCACTTCCATCTGTTCAACAAAATATATCAGGGCAATCTACCTTTATTTTAAAACCTTCTGAAACTACTATTGGTATAATCTCAGATATAGATGGTTTTTCAAAAAACAATATGAGTTCAAATATATTAAGAAGTCTAATAATTTTAAAAAAGGAGTTTTCTTCCTCGATACTTATGTATACTCCTCAATCTGTTGAAAACTTCTCTTCCACTCTAGATAAAGCCGTAAATGACGGGTGTGATATTATTATAGTTTCCACACCAAAGTACAAAGATTATCTTATTAACGCAGCATCCATGTATACTTCAACTTTTTTTATTGGTGTTGATATATTTCTTGATGATATATCTTTAAAACCTTTTGTTGATGATTTTAAGCTTAATAATCTCGCTATAATTCTCTATAAAGAGGAAGAAGCTGGCTTTTTAGCAGGTATAGTCAGCGGATTATTAACAAACAAATTTTATTCAGTTTCAAATAAACTCAATCCGGAAAATATTCTTGGTATTATTATAGGCGAGCAGAAAGATAGTTTAAAAAGATACTCTTTTGGTTATAAACTTGGTATCCTTACTGTTAACCCTGATTGCAGGATTATTGAATCCATTACAGATACTTCCGATGATCTTTATCTAATAAGAAAGTACACAAATCAGCTATATGAACAGAAAGTAGATATCGTTTTTCAGTTATGCGAGCAGGGAGGTCCAGCTGCTATACAGGCAGCCCTTTTAAGAGATAGTCTGATTATTGGTTATGAAATTGATCAAAATTTTTATGCTCCAGACAATATTTTGACTAGTGCAATAAAGAAAATAGAGTCTTCTATATATCATTTCTTATCAGATGGGTTTACCAGTGGTTTTAAATCAGGTATTTTTCGACTTGGTATAAAAGATGGTGCAATTGGACTTGCTTCATTTTATAGTTATGATCTTATAATTCCAGAGCAGGTAAAAGATGCAATTTATACTGCTGCAACAGCAATAATTGATGGTAAACTTGCAATTCCTTTTATCAGTCTTACACTCGATCAAAATCAAGTCTATGATTCAACAACCTTACAATTGGATAATTCACAGACTACAAATGATAACCAGACTCAAACTACTGTTTCAACTTCAAATGATGATTCAGATTCTATAGATACATCTACCGACAGTGATTCAAATGATGATTCAAACGAAGAAAACTCAAATCCTGAAGATTCAGATAATACTTATAATGACCAGGTTGAAGAAAACAATAGTTAATTTAACATTTATAATATAGAAGATCTTATTCTTTTTAAGATAAAGCATTATCAAGCACTTTACCGAGTCTTTTAACCCCTTCGATTATATCCTCTTCATTGGGATAAGAAAAATTCATTCTAAATGAGTTAAATTTTGGCTGATCACCATAAAAAGCTGAACCTATAACATAGGCAACATTATTTTTTATTGCCTCAAAAAACAGATCTTCTGTATTTATTTTTTCTGGAAGAGTAACCCATAAGAAAAGTCCTCCCTCAGGTTTTGTCCATTTTATTCCCTTACCTTTTGGAAAATATTTCTCGAATGCATCAAGCATAATATTTTTTCTTTTTGAATACAATTGTTTATTTTTTTCTATTCTACTATCAAGAAAACCTCTTTCCATATACTCTGCTGTTATAATCTGATTAAAAGGAGCTGTACAAAGATCAACAGCTTGCTTTATAACTACAAGTTTATCTATGATTTTTGGATGACCAATAACCCAGCCCAACCTTAAACCAGGGCAATAGATCTTGGAAAATGTAAAGAGAGTTACAACTATACCAGAACTATCCAATTGATAAAGATATGGTAAATCTTCATTTTCATATCTAAGTTCTTTATAAGGTGCATCTTCTAAAATAATAAACTGATATTTATTGGCTATTTCCAGTATTTTCTTTCTTTTCTCCAAAGAATAGCAAACACCAGCTGGATTATGAAAGTCTGGAATTGTATAGAAAAATTTTACTTTTTTTCCACTGGAATATATCTCTTTTATTTTTTGTTCAAATTGCTCAATATTTATACCATCATCTTCGAGGTCAACTCCTACCATTTTAGCACCATAAGAATTAAAAGCACTTAAACCTCCTAGATAGGACGGATTTTCAACAAGTACAATATCACCTCTATCTATAAAAAGCTTTCCAACCATATCTAGAGCTTGTTGCGAAGCTGAAACTATAATTATATTTTTATCATCAAGTCCTTTGATGTTTGTCTGTTTTGCAAATCTTTCAAGAAGAAGCCTTCTTAACCTTGAATCTCCCTCGGTAGAGCCATATTGTAACATTGTTTTCCCATATTTTCCAAGAGAATTTGAGACAATCTCCTGCAACTCTTCAACAGGAAAAGTAGTTGGAGCAGGTAAACCTCCGGCAAATGAAATGATTTCTGGTTTTTCGACTAATTTCAAAAGTTCTCTTATAACAGATCGTTTCATTGAACCAATAGCAACAGATAATGATTTCTCAAACATTTCATCATTAAAGCTCATGAGATCCTCCTTTGATTTTTGTATATTTTTAGCTTTAGAAAAATTTGTATTATGGAACTCAAGATTATCTTAACAGATATCTAAAATCTTTCAGGCTAAGATAAGTTAATAAAAGTCGTATCCATCAAAACAATTTCAACTCTTTAAAAAAATCAAAAAGAAATATATGGTAAAATCATTTATAAAATGGGGCACTTATAACAACTGGCATAATTGATACTTGCGATGTCAGGGAATTGCCACTTTTTAAAAGAATGCTTTCCAAAGTTCTTTTTTTCTCGAGTGGAAAATCTATTTGCAAAATAGAAGCCACAGCTTTTTCATTATGTTCATCATCAACGGAAAGGTTTGATACAAGATATTCTAAACCTTCTTGATCTAAAAAAATATTGACAGAATAATCAAATTTATCTGATGAAAGATGCTTAAGATGCTTGTTATACTTTGCTACCAGTTGCCTATCATTCATAACTGTTCGAATGAGGTTAACGACTTTTTTTGAGTAAATATTCATTCGCACTATATAATATGTATTATCTACATCATTTACTATATTGTCAATGAGTATCTGGTTCTTGCTGGACCATTTTGAAATTGCAAGAAATTTGGGAACATATGCACTTGTCTCTTTAGGAAAAGCTCCTTTTTCTCTTAAATCCCAAAAATTTCGTGATTTGTTTCTTGATATTATTGAATCTACTTTCCCGACACCACAGTTATAGGCTGCGACAGCAAGTTCGAGATTATTATATTTTTTGTAAAGATAAGAAAAATGCTTCATAAATGCTATAGTGGAAGCATAGATATCTTTTCGTTCATCTACTTCATGCAGTTTTAGACCAACCTGTCTCGCAGTATCAGGCATAAACTGCCACAAACCAACTGCATTGGCTATACTTTTAGCCTCAATATTGAATTGAGATTCACACCATAGAATATTTATAAACTGCTCATCAAATCCACGACTTTTAAGAAGCTCCCTAATTATTGAATATACAGGTGCAAACTTACCTAAAGATTTGAGATAACTATTTTTAGAATATAACTCAAAATCTTTATAGTATTTATCTATTATTTCGTTATTTAAAGGATATTGGATTTTAACTGAAACCACAGCAAAGTCATCCGAATACTCTTTTTCTAATATTGAATATGCATCTACTCTATTTATGTGAGAAAACCATGAAATGAAGATAGTTGAAACAACAACCAAAAGGATTATAAGATATCCCTTTTTTGAGTGAGAAATAAGCAAAACACCTCCCAGAATTGTAACCTAATTGTATTAGTAATTATTTTCTATAAGATAACAAAATTTAATTTAATAGCAAGGTTTAATATTTTCACTAACATTTAATTTTATTCAATTCTGTAGCTTCTGCAAATTTTGAAAATCGAAATTTAATTTTAAAAAATATGGATTAAATATTTAAAAATAAGCAAAAAATCGTTTCCCTTTTAATGTAAATTGAATTTTCATATTATTTATCCAGCTTTTTTAAATATACTAAGATAAATCCATTATAATCTTAGATTAAAAAAGTTTCAAGGGTGAAAAAATGATAAAAATTATCTGGCCGGGTGGTAATGTATATAAACTTTTTTCATATATTCAATTTTTTCGCTGAGCAAATTCTCAATCAAATCAGCAATCTCATCTCCTTTTGCAACCTTTAAGTTGCCATCAATCCCTATTGTAATATTTGCTATAAAATATGGCCCAAATTTATGTATTTGCACACTCTCCACCGATTTAACTTCAGGAATTTTGCTTATGATTTCTCTAATCTTGTCATCCATCTTTTTATCAGGTAGAGTGTCCATAAGCTCTGAAGCTGACTCTCTTAAAATATCTATACCTGTTCTAACTACGATAACTGCAACTAAAGCTCCAGCTATAGGATCAACCCATCTGTAACCAAGCAAACCAAGTAAAATACCAACAGCAGCACCTAATGACGCAAAAATATCGTTCATATGATCCTTAGCTATAGCAAGAACAGCAAGGTTATCTGTCTTGCGACCTATTCCCTTTGCATTAAACATTAAAATAATTTTGATAATTATTGTTAAAATAGCTACCAGAAGAGTAAAAAACTCTATCTTTTGCTCTTTTTGTTCTTTAACAAGGATATCAAAAGCAGTATTGATAGAATCCCAGAATATGGAAACTCCAGTAACTATGATAAAGGCTCCAATAATGACAGCAGCGATGCTTTCAAATTGATGATGCCCATAGGGATGTTCTTTATCTGCTGGCTTTGAGGAAAATTTCACAAGAGCTTTTACTACTACAAAATATACAACATCAGAAACAGAGTTTATACCATCAGAGAGCAAAGCTTTACTGTGACCAAATATTCCAGCTGCTGTTTTTATAATTGCAAGAAAAAGATTCACTATCAAGCCAATATCAACAACAAAATTTGTCTGCTTTTGTCTTTTTTTAAAATCATTGTCATCAGAAGTTTTCAAATAATCTACATCCATTTTTTTTGCTTTTTTGTTGAATATTTTTTATCAATAAATCAATCATTCTTAGTAACAAAATAAGCCCTTCAAAGTTAAATATGGGTAAATAAATAAAAAAATTTAACTTTTTTTTCTCGGACTTTCAACTGTGTAAATAAAAATCTTATTCCCGGACTTTTAACTTTTGACTGTTGTATAAATGCTCAATCTAATAATAAGGAAAAATATTCGAATAACTTCTTTTAATTTATATCGATAAAAAAATTTGTCAATTTTATTGAAAACCGAGCTATATGTGAAGAATAATTATATATATGATTATAAATATCTTCATATATATTGACAATTTAACATAATTATATTATATCTAAATTAAAGTTAATCGAGGAGTCATGATGACTAATTTAAGGAAAAAAAACCTTTCCCCTGGTTGGTATCCATTTTCTGAAAGGGATGCACAACTGGCTATGCAGAAATTTGAAAAAGAATACATTAAAATTCAGGATTCATTAAGTTTTGACATCAACAAAGTAAATTGTATAATTGTTCCTCATGCTGGCTGGGAATTTTCTGGTTTTTGTTCCTATTGTGCCTTTAAAAAAGCTCAGTCAATTGCCAGACAAAACAATCAAAAGGTAGAAAAGATTGTTTTGTTTGGTGGACATCTGGGATTTTCTGAGAAATCTATAGTTCTTAACTATCAAAAACTTGAAACACCTTTTGGATTTTTAGATGTCGATACTGATTTGATAAATGATTTTAAAGGTATTTTTTCATCCGTTGATGAAACAGAATTTTTTTCTGACAATACGATTGAAGTTAATCTACCATTTATAAAATATTTTTTCCCTGATGTAAAGGTGATTGCATTATATCCACCTCTTCAAGAAGCAGTTTCCATAGCCAAATTTTTTAGTGATAGGATAGATAATGGTTTTGTGATCGCAAGCTCTGATCTTACACATTATGGACCAAATTATGGCTTTACCCCTGAAGGCACAGGACCCAGGGCTTATCAATGGGCTTGTAAAAATGATCAGATCATCATAGATGCAATATTAAATCTTGATTATGATTCAATTGAAAATATTGCTGGAAAACATCATAACAGTTGTTCACCAAATGCAATAATCGCTGCACTAGCTTTTGCAAAATATAAATCTTCTATTAAAGCCTATAAAGTTTATAAAACATCATCTTATGAACTTTTTCCTTCAGCCTCATTCGTTGGATACCTTTCAGCAATAGCCTGATTGTTATTTTTCTTCTAAAATGTCATTTATTTTTTTCTGGAGTTTTTTCACAAGTACAACATATCGAGCAGGAGAAGAATATTGTCCAAGATACTCATCTACCTTTCCTTTTAAATCCAGGAGTTGCTTTTTCTTTTCATCCTCATCTTTGTTTTTAAGAATCTTTTCAAAGTGTGCCATAAGCAAAAAATACTGTTCCGAAGCATTATTTATCTGCTCACTAATTTGCTCGACATTTTTTCTGTTCTTATTTACTAAAAATGAATAAAAAACAACAACAATCAAAAACAAAACAATAATAATAATATAAGATGTCATAATCTGTTCTCTCTAACCTTTTTATTAAAATAAGCCTCACAATAAGTATATACCCATCCATTAATAAGGATATCTGATTTTTTTAGCTCCTGCCAATCATCTTTGTTTATCCATAAGGTAATAATCTGTTCAGAATCTTCTCTATTTTCTCCAGCAAAATCCAGTATCTCAGCAGAAACAAAGTATATCATTTCAGTTGTCAAACCTGCTGATGTTAATGTAGCTTTTGATATATCTTTTATATCGCATCGATATCCAGTTTCTTCAAGCAGTTCTCTTTTCGCAGCTTCAGAAATATCTTCATTTTCGATAAGTCCTGCGGGAAATTCTATCACATCACATAAAACTGGTACTCTATATTGTTTGATCAATAAAATTTTTTCGTCTTTTTCTCCAATGATGACAACAGCAGCTTGATGATTATTTCGTTCAACATATTCATAAGTTCTAACGGCTTTGCTTTTAGTGAGAAATTTTCTCCTGTGAAAAGAAATAAATGAACCCTGATACTCTAAAGTATCCTCCAGAGGGATAATTTGATCTTTATATGTATTACTTTTATCCATTAATGATCCTGATATGTATTTTATATAAGTTGATGACTTGTAATTATCTTTAAGCAAAACGATACTACGCATCATATTTTTTTAGAATAAGAGTGTGATAATCTTTAATTACCAATGTTCACAAACGCTAAGAATCTATTTTAAAATAGTTATTATTATTCTTCATAAATGTATGAATAAATGTAATCATTAAGCAGTAATCTATAATGTTCTTTTCTCAAAACCAGATCTCTATAAACTTTTTTATATATAGTCTTTTTATCAAAAATTTGCCCTCCAGCTGTCATAAAGCCTCTGCATCGTTTAATGTTCTGATCGAAACTTTCTTTATCATTAAAAGATGAAAGCCAAAAAGGATAACTTCGACATTGCAGAGGACGAACATTGTAAATATTGCAACCGCAACTATTCTTTTCATTCTTTTTTTCCCAAAATATACAATCGAAATTATCCTTCTCCTTTAATGAATAAATTTGCTTGAACTTAGTTTTATTACTCTTTCCATCTATAGATATTTCAATCTGACCAAATGAATAACAATAATCTTGCAAAAATTGTGAAGAAGTAATTTTTAAAAATTTTGATATTTTTCCAATTTCTTTATCAAGAAGAAGAACAAAACCGGATTCATGTCTACAGCAATCTCCACAATCCTGGCATTTAAAGCTGAAATTTTCTGGTACATAAAGCTTTATTTCATTAAAAAAATCAACTTTCCCAAGCATTTTGGATTCTCTTAAGGTATAATATGTGTACCTGTTTTTCCATTCACAGCATCAAATATTTTCTCCGGTGATGTTATAATTACATTTTTACCACCATTTTCAAGAAACTTCATAGAAGCTTCGATCTTGGGTAACATACTCCCTTTAGCAAAATGCCCTTCACTAATATATTGTTTGCACTCTTTAATATTCATCTTATCTATCAACTTCATATCTGGTTTGTTAAAATTTATTGCAACTTTTTCAACTCCAGTTGATATGATAAAATAATCTGCCTTAATTTCAGTTGCAAGCAATGAAGAGGCAAAATCTTTATCTATAACAGCAGCGACACCTTTAAATTTACCATTATCGTTGACCACAGGTATACCACCACCACCAACTGCAATAACTATGACATCATTTTCGATAAGATCCTTTATCACTTTTTTTTCTAATATATCTAAAGGCTTTGGTGAAGCTACAACCCTTCTAAAACCTCTTCCAGCATCTTCAATAACAACCCAACCTTCTTTTTCAATTTTATCATTAAGCTCTTCTCTGGTTTTGTAAAAAGGTCCAACAGGCTTGGTTGGATTTTTAAAAGCAGGATCATTCTTATCTACCAATACTTGAGTAACAATTGTTGCGACATCCGTATTGTATTTATGTTCTACTAGATGATTTTTGATTACCTGAGAGATCATATATCCAAGTCCACCTTGTGTAAAAGCACCAGCGATATCCATGGGAATGGTTGGAACTATATTTTTTGCAGCTTCAGATTGAATAAGGATGTTGCCAACTTGAGGACCATTTCCATGTGTAATAACAACTCTAAATCCTTCATGAATAAGTTTTATAACATTTTCTACTGTATCCACAACAGCATTATACTGCTCCTCAAATGTACCTTTCTCTCCAGGTTTAATCAGGGAATTACCACCAACAGCAACAACAGCAGTCTTTTTTGACATAGAAATCTCCTTTGTGAATGAATTTTTAGTAATTCATCATTTTTGTATTTTGAGGCTTAAAAATTAAATAAAAAGTGCAATTTGTCAAGAAAGACAAATAATTTCATGATTTTGTCTATTTTTTTTAAATGCAAACCTTTTATTTAGCTCTAAATTGTTAATGTCCTGCCAAATTTTTCCTTTATTTGGATAAATGATGACTTAGTTATTGAAAAATAAATATATTAATCATAAGAAAAGATATTATTGAATATCATAATTCTATTGTACAACTAAAATGGAGCCTGTTTACAGGCTCCATAAGTATCAAAAACAGCAAAAACACACTATAGTTTTTTTTAAAATCTAATCAAGAATTAATTTTGCCACTTTTAAACCTAAAAAATCATCCATCTTCTCAAAAACATAACCTTCTAATAATGAATGACAACGAAGATTTGTTTTTAAGCAGACAAAATTAATTAATTAAGATATCCAGTGCTAAAGAAATAGTAATAGTTTGTCCTGAAACAATAGTTATTGTTTTTGTAATAGTCAAACCATGATAATCTATTCTAATAGTATAAGTTCCAGGAGCTAAAGTTATGGGTTGACTCGATTTAAAGTTGATAATTTGATTATTTATAAATACCTTTGCATCATTTGGAATATTAAAAACTATATTCCCTGTAGTCTGTTGTAAGGTAAAGTTAAATACCTGGTTAGGTTGTGTAACTGTTATTGTCTGGGTCTGAGAGTTATAACCAGCAACTTCTGGATTGAGAGTTACCGTGTATGTTCCTGGAGCAAGGTTAATATTTAATGGAGTTCTACCCATCTTAGAATTATTTATAATAACAGTACACGGAATATTTGTATTTATTGAAATATTGTAAGATATCGCTTGCAGAGTAAAGTTAAATACCTGGTTAGATGAGACAATTATAGAATTTTGCTGTGGTTGAAAACCAGGAGTGAGCGGATTTAAACCAATATTATAGTTTCCAGCTGCTAGATTCAGGGTTAAAGGAGTGTTGCCAACAACAGAACCATTTAATATTACCTGAGCGGGAACATTTGTCTGGATAGTCACATTATATGTAGTTGGTGAAGTTTTGAATGTAAACTTAAGTTCAATAACCTGTCCCGCGCTTATATTTATTTTTTCCTCCTTGGGTTGATAGGATTTATCCATAGGAACTACTTTTATAATATAAGTTCCTGGTCTTATCTCTATATCAAGAGGAGTAACACCTATTTTAATACCATTTGAATATACACCACAAGGAATATCTGCTGTAACTTTCAGTTTTGTTTTTTTCCCACTTGAAGTTGTTGATGTTGAAGTTGATGATACGGGTTGCAGATTGAAATCAAAGGTAGTTGGTCCATTTATTTTGACTTCAAGTACCGTTTCAAAGGTTATATATCCATTAGCTTCAAGTCTAAGAGGATACTTACCAATACCCAGCTTAATTGATAAAGGAGTATAACCTTTATACAAATTGCTTATGAAAACTTTTGCTGTAACATTTGCCTTTATTGTAACAGTGACCTCTGTGAACTGGGAAGAGCCCTGGACATTCGTATTGAGAAGAGAACAGGAAAAAAGGAAACAAATAGTAAAAAATGCTAAACTAATTTTCAATAATCTCTTATGCATAAAACCTCCAATATGATTATGCAATAATGTGTAATTTGATAAATTAAAAAAATTTTCAGATATTTCCTCTTATATTATAACTCATATTATAAATTTATCTACTGTTCAATCATAAATTAAAATACAACAGTCTGAAGTCGAAAGTCTGGAAATGAACTTGACTATACAAAAGTTACAAGTCTAAAGTTAAAAACAGAAAGTCCGGAAATAGATTAATAGTGATTCTAAATCAAAAGTTTAAAAATAAAAGCGAGAAAAAAAGTTTATAAAAAATTCTCTAACAAAGAAAAATTAGCATATGATCATTTTTATCAAATGCAAATTTTATAAAATGTATTATATTATTTTCAAGCAAAGATTATCTTTTTTTAGCAGGTTATTTTTTTAAAATTTTATGCTGGTTTTTTTCTTAGTTTATATATTTTATATTTTTAGCAAATTTTATTGCATAAAATATTTTATAAGATTACTTTTTTATTAATCTATATCAAAATCAAAACATATGAGATCTTATATTTTCTATGGAGGGGATGTGATTTTCCAGTATAAACAAAAAGTTATTCTTTATAAAAATTTAAAAAAATTAGTATCTCTTTCAATTTTTTTACTTTTTATATTTTCCTTTTTATTTAATATTCAAATGTTAAATGCTCAGTTTGATCCTAATCAAAAAGTTAACACAGCTTCTGAAATCAACTCTAAAGAATTATTTAAGAAAGGGATAATCGCTTATAATGATGCTTTATACCAGAAGGCAATTCTCTTTTTTAAACAATCATTATCTTACAATTCTAAAAATTATCTTTCACGATATATGCTTGGCTGGTCTTACTTTAAAAGTGGTTTTCTTCAAAATGCCTTATTTGAATGGGAAACATTAAAATCTTTTGGATTTACAGACAATCTTTTTTTAAATATGCTTGAAAGTATTTATTTTCAAGAGGGTAATTTTCAAAAAAAATCTATTTCAAAAAATTTTGCTATATATCAACAACTTAATGGTGCAAAACTTTCAAAAAGCTTTTTTTCATGGCCATTAGGAATGGACATTGATAATAAAAATCAAATCTACCTCGCCGGGCATAGATCAAATAACCTTTTGCTTATTAAAAATAGTAAAGCTGAAAAGTCTCTTACACCTTTTGGGGTTTCGCTTGGATATCCTTTTGATGTTGCGTTTGATAAGAAAGATGATTTTGTTTATGTTTCAGATTATAAAAATAATATTATCTATAAATTAACTTTGAATGGCAAAATTGTTAAAAAAATTGGTCTTGATTTTTCAAATGAAAACAAACTAAATGGGCCAGCAGGAATAGATACTGATCTTCTCGGAAACATATATGTTGTTGATCAGGGAAATAATAGAATCGTTAAAATAGATTCAGAGGGCAAGTTTGTTTTTTCATTTGGAAAAATGGGAAAAGAAATCGGAGAATTTTTTAAGCCAGTCGATATCATGTATTTGAAAGATAAAAAATGGTTAATAATTTCAAATAGTTTTAATAATAGAATAGATATCTTCGATCAATGGGGAAATTATATCAACTCTATAGAATCTGCTGATATTCTTGAGCCTAGAGGTTTATTCTTTTCTGAGTTAGGATTTTTATATATAGTAAATAAAGCAAGTATAGTCGTTTATGATTTCAATAACGAATCAATAACCCCTTTATCTTTAGGAACAACTGAATTATTTGAGCCATATTTTTGCATAATAGATAAGAACAGCAATCTTATTGTTACAGAGCCATATAGACAATTTATCGATTTTTTCATACCACAAGATGAACTGTATATGAATCTTGATGTTAAACTTGAAAGACTGGATATTCGAAATTATCCATTAATTATTGCATACATTTCAGTAAAAGACCAGACAGGTAGAACTGTATTTGGTTTATCCGATGAAAATTTTACATTTAACGAAAATGAGACAACTATAAAGAGAGTTAATTCCGACTACTCATATATTAGAAACGATTATCCTGCTTTAAATATTATTGTTGATACAAATTTAACAATGTATAATTATAGAGATAAAATTAATGAAATCATCGAAAAACTTGTTACAGCCGAACCTTCCATAGCAGAATCTTACTATATAACATCTGAACTTGCTCAGATTAAGCCACTATCAAATGAAATACTAAAACTGAAAGATGCAATCTCAAACCCTAAAACATATAAGGCAACTACTATTTTTGATCAGGTTTTTTACTCAGCTGTTTCATCTTTTCAACAAAAATTTATCAAAGGTGGAATAATATTATTTTCAGATGGGGAGTTTTCTTCGTCTTCATTTGCAATACATTCCCAAAATGATTTAATAAATTATGCTAAAAACAATTACATCCCTGTATATGTATTCTACTTTGGAAATGGAAATGGTAAGGCTTTTTTAAAGGAGATGGCAGACAAAACTTCGGGATACTTCTTTGAGATGGAAGATATCTTTTATCCAGAACTAGCCATTAAACTTTTTAAAAGCTATCAACCACCCTTATATATAGTTTATTATAAATCCCCATATCCTTACATACCTGATTTTTTTAGACAGGTTTTTGTTACAGTTCAATATAACGGAAGGGTAGGGAAAAATTGGTTTGGTTACTATATGCAAGAATATTAAAATATTAAAGCTTTAATCTTGAATTTTTACAATTTATAAATTTTTTTGTGCAAACAAAATTAAATGAAGAACTCCACAAACTATATACTATTTTTTTCAGAATAGAGCAAAAATTATGCATTTTTATCCATATCAATTGAAGCTTTGTATATCATATCCACAAGAGGCTGTAAACTATTATGAGTTAAAATCTTACTGTATTCGTCATATAGCATATCTTTAAACACATCTTCCGTAAACCCACCATATAAAGGATCTTCTTCCTCATGTAAAGTTTTCTTCATCTCTTTAAGCATCATTGATGTTAATAAACTTGCAAAATCTTCGGCGACCTCTTTTCTTTTTGCATCATCAGTGTTTTTCGTATTTTTCAGGTTTCCTTCTAAATCTTTAATCTTCTGTAAATTCTTCTGAATTTCGACCTGATTTATATTGTTATCTTTCAAATAAGAAAAATTTGAAATATTTGAAATATCCATCTTTAGCCCTCTTTAATAATCTTATCGGTTTTATTACAAAATGTTTATATTTACACTACAGTAGAAAGTCCGGGATTTTTTTTTATCAATACAGCTTAAAATCGTAAGTACAACTGTCGAAAATCTAAAGTTGAAAGTCAATAAGAAAAAACTCGACTTTATAACAAAAAAGATACAAATCGAATATCTAATGTTGGAGAATATAATTGACTAAACAGCAATCAAAACCGAAAGTCAAAAATCATAAAAATAAAATCGAAAAATACAAATATTAAAAGAAAAAATAAAAATCACTTATGAAATTTGCAAAAACAAAAATTTGGCTTATAAATAGAATATGGATTCTGCTTTACAATATTTTAAGTTAGAACCAGCTACGACTACTACTATTATTTTAACTATAGTTGGCTTGATAGTTATCATAGTATTTTTCTTTATTATTCTGGGTTATTTAAAAAAAGTGTTCTATTCTAAAAGAGAAGAAGAACTTGCCTTTATCGAACAAACACTAAAAGCAAAAAAATTACCCGAATCAGATGTCCACAGATTTATATCGAAACTAAGAGAAAAAAAAGTAGATAGTCCCTTAGAGTTGTATAATAATCCCGCAAAACTAAAAGAATTCATACTTCAAAATGTTGCTGAAAATATGACAAAAATGAATGTCTCCCCTAACAAAGAAATAATAACAAGCCTTTATAAGGTTTTAAACGTAGCTTTTATCCCCTATAAAGGTAAAACCATCCTTCGAAATACTTATTCTCTTAAACCAGGTCAAAATATCGTCATAGAATATAAAAAAAAGTTTTTCCGTTCGAAAATTCTCGATTGTACAGACAGCTATCTACTTATACAAAGAACCGCTTTAGACGAAAGACCAAACCAGCTATTTATAAATGAAGATATAAATATTTATTTTTATATTCCAGATGATGCGGGCTATATGTTTAGCACTACTATAAAAAGAGATATACAGAATCCTAAGATTGAAGCCTTTATGGTATCACACTCAGAAAAGGTTTACAGGATACAAAAAAGAAAATTTTTAAGAAAAGAGTGCAATGTCACAGCTGTTATGAACATACTCAACTACGATGAGCATCTTAAAAAATTTTCAAGAACAAATATAATAATTAGCTGCATAATTCTCAACTTATCTATCGGAGGAGCCCTGATAAAGATACCAGATCTTGCAAATTTTATAGATATTTATCCCGGGAACTACTTTCTACTTGAGTGCTCTTTTGAAGAAGGAAAAGCCAGGGTACTTTCAACAACCATATCTATAGATAATGAAAAAGAGATCGTACATGTTTCTTTTTTAAAATTTTTAGATTTATCTTATATTTATATAAATAATTTTATCTTCCTTTCAGAATGGGCTTCTGTAGATAGAGAAAAAATAGTTTCATCCGGCTAAAGTATATAACGAATGGCGCTCCTGAAATAAGGTATAAATTTAAAAAAAGCTATCTAACAGATATATGCAGGAGCCCGTAAACCGCCTTGAAAAGGCCTTAATGGCTCTAACCTGCAAAAAAGAAAAATAAAAAGCTAGCAAAATCTACCTTTTTGCAGGAGAGCCATGAATTCAAATATTTTATGATCATGTTTTTAGAAAGCTTTTTTTTGAAATTTAACTTTTTTTGTATTCCCAGACCGAAGAGATAAAGGTACTTTTTCGCGTAATGAAGAAAAATATCAAGTGTTGATGCAAATTTTTCTAAACCCACTATAGATAAGTAAATGAAATCAATCAAGCTTAATTTTTCGCAAGATAAAACATTTATCTTTTATGATTTTGATTTTTTTTCACTATTTGATCTAATATCTTCATTTTCTAATAATTATAAAACATTAAAAAATTTTAAAAAATTGGAAAATCTATCTCAACATTTTTATCGTTTAAATAAATTCAAAATCTTTCAACTCTATCTTAAATCTTACAAAAAGCATTTAGTAAATAAATATTCTGATGATTTCAATATGTATAAATTTCAGGAAAATAATTTTCAAAGGAACGATAAAAAACAAAAAATAGTAAGATACAATTTCCCTGATATTTTAATTTTAATAGACTTTCATCTGGTTGATAATTTGATTTTTGATGATGATATAAATTTAGAATGTCATCCAGAATATAAGAATGAAAATGGATTGAAAAGAATAGATGAGAGTCTGATAAACTGCGTAATTGATCTTTCAGGTTATGTAAATACGAGACATGGACAAAATATCAGTATCGTTCCCCTGATCTGTACTGAGAATGAAAAAAATCTTAAATCAGTTGGAGTGCTTTACGAGCTTTTTTCGTATCTTTCTCTCACTAAAGATTCACTGGTAGTTTCAATAGGTGGTGGAACGATGTCAGATATCTGTGGCTTTGCTGCAAGTACCTATCTTCGAGGTATAAACTTCGCAATAGTTCCATCTACACTACTTTCAATGATAGATGCAAGCGTTGGTGGGAAAAATGGAGTCAACTTTAAAAATCATAAAAATATAATCGGTAGTTTTTACTTCCCTCGCTTTATTACAATAATCCCCGAGCTTATCTCGTTTTTGGATAGTATAGAGCTTCTTTCTGGATTTGCTGAATACTTAAAATATCTCTTTATTTCAAATAATTATAAAAAGGTAAAAAATTTAATAAAAAACTTTGAATCTTATAAAGAAAAGAGTAAAAATTCACCTCAAGGATCATCGGATAATTTATCAAGACTTTGTAACTTTCTAGTGGTTTATTTTAATCACAATCCAGATAATATTTTAGATGCCATAAAGTTTAAATACAGGATAGTTAAAGGTGATGAAAGAGACTCAGATAAAAGGCATATTCTAAATTTTGGGCACACGATAGGACACGCTATAGAGAAAAATCTTTCACTTCCTCATGGCTTATCAGTTCTTATTGGTATGCTTTGGGAGACTCGTATATCATATCTTTCGGGGTTAATTACCTTAAATTATTATTTAAATTTTTTAACTGCCTTAAAAACTCTTGGCTTACCAACTTCCTTAAATGATCTTTTTCAGTTTCCTCAAATCTGCCGAAATGATTTTAAAAGACTTATTTCGAATAAAAAGAAAGACATTCTACTTTCTTTAAAATATGATAAAAAAATTGAGCAAAACAGTTTAGTTCTTTTCCTTCCACAAAAGAGAAAAGGAAAGCATTATAGATTTGCTAAAGCCAGGATAGATATTATGAGATTTATAGATTACCTTGATGATTTTTTGCAGGTTGAAATAAATGAAAATGAACAAGAAGAAAAGGATATTTAAAATCTCTCAATCGAGCTACGAAGGAGATGTCATATTACCCAGTTCTAAAAGTTTAGCCGCTCGGTATTTATTTTGCTCAATTTTTTCTCAGCAAGTCTGCTCAATAAAAGGATCTGGCTACTCTTCTGATATACAATCCTGTTTCAACGCTCTTAAAGTTTTTCGACCTGAAAGTGAGATTAAAGCACTTAACAATCATTTTTTTGAAATAGCTGTAAAGGGTAAAAGTCTCTTTGATAATACTTATCAAATGGCAATTCATGAACCGATTAAAATAGATTGTAAAGAATCTGCTTTTTGCATCAGAGCGATAAGCCCTATCTGCTCTTTATCAGATAAATCTTTTTTGCTCACAGGGGCAGACTCACTACTTTCAAGGCCTATGGATATGATTGAACAGGCTCTTGTTCGACTCGGAGCTTCTATCAGGTTCATAAAAAATAGCAGATCTAACTGTTACGACATATTTATTAAGGGGCCTATAAAAAAACAAAAAGTTACCATTGACTGTTCAAAAACATCTCAACTCGTTTCTGGTGCTATGATAGCCCTGGCATCATTGAAAGAGGATTCATACATAATATGTGAAAATTTAACCAGTTTTCCTTATATAAAACTTACTAAAAAAGTTCTGGAAGATTTTGGTATTTTTTGTGAATTTTGCGCTATTAAAGACAATTTAAATATAAAAAAAAGAGGAAAGATAGTAGAAATAAAGGGATCACAGGTTTTCAAACCTGTAGATGAATTTATCGAAGGAGATTGGTCAGCTGCTTCATTTTTTTTGCTTGCAGGAGCTATTAGAGGGAATTTGAATTTTAAAAATCTTTCTTACCCTTCTTCACAACCAGATTCAATTTTTTTGGAGATCTTAAAGCAAGCAGGAGCCACTGTATCTATTCAAAATATAGCTGATGGTATAAATATTGAAGGTTATAAAACATTTCAAAATATTTCTATAAAAAATAATCAACTTAAATCTTTTGATTTTGACTTTAACGATTATCCAGATATATTTATTCCATCCATCATTTTAGCAAGCTTTTGTGAAGGAACAAGTAAATTTTATGGCACTGGAAGGCTTGTTTATAAAGAATCCGACAGATTAAACAATATGATATATATTCTAAACGAACTTTTTAAAAATATAACTTTTCAAAATGGCATAGTTTATATTAAAGGAACAAAAAATAACCTGAACAAACTTTCTTCAAATTTTTTAGAAACAGGTGATAAATTCAATTTTTATTTTGACCCGGCAAATGATCATTGTATATTCATGGCTCTTTTTATACTTGCAGGTCTAAGTAAAACTCCATTTTTTATCCTGGACGATGGATCTTATAAAAAATCAAATCCACAATTTCTTGAAAACTTTACATCTGCCGGTGGAAAATACGAGGAAATCTATGAATAGTTTTGGAAGACTTTTTAGGATTGGAATATTTGGTGAATCTCATGGAGAACTTATAGGAGTAACTCTTGATGGTGTCCCTTCTGGTATTGATCTTGATCCTGTTGATTTTGAATCCGATCTTAAAAAAAGAAAAGGTGAACTAACGAGAATGATGAGACCAGATCATTTTTAACATCAAGAAAAGAAAGCGATGATCTTAAGATAGTAAGTGGAGTTTTTAATGGTAAAACAACTGGAGCACCCATTACTCTTTTCATAAAAAATGAAGATTTAAACAGTAAAAGTTACGAAGACTTTAGAAATTTACCAAGGCCCGGGCATGCCGACTTTGCTTCACAAATTAAATACAATGGATTTAACGATTATCGAGGTGGTGGAATTTTTTCTGGAAGATTGACTGCAGGCCTGGTCTGTGCAGCAGTTATCGCTAAAAAGGTAATAAAAAAAATAAATGAAAATATAATCATAAAAGCCATTGTGAATTCTGTTGGCTGTTTTCCATATCCATCTGAAGATGCCTTTGAACTGCTCCGCAAAATAAAAAACGAAAATGATTCGATAGGTGGAACAATCTTTTGTACTATTGATAATCTACCAGCCGGAATAGGTGAGCCTTTCTTTGATTCTCTGGAATCCTATCTTTCACATATTATATTTTCAATACCTGGATGCAAGGCTATCTCATTTGGACTTGGGATAGAATCTCCAACTATAAAAGGAAGTTGTTTCAATGACCAGATTATTAACCCGAAAGGGACTACAAAGACAAACAACAACGGTGGAATTAATGGTGGTATTAGCAACGGTAATCAAATATACTTTACAACATATTTTAAAGCAGCCTCTTCAGTTTTAGTGAAGCAAAAAACCATAGACATAAAAACCGGTAAAGAGGTTGAACTTAACCTTGGTGGCAGGTTTGACTCCTGTTATGTTCTGAGAACTCCTGTGATAGTAGAGGCAGTTACTGCGATTGCCTTACTGGACCTTTTGTTTATTTACAAAACTGAAAGATTATAGGAGAAATAGAATATGGTAAAAAAAATCTTTTTTCAAATCTTCATAGCATTTTTACTTTTTACATCTTGTTTTTGCCTTTTAACCATTTGCCTTTACGCACAGGAAACTGCACAAGACCTGGATGAAACTTTTTTTAATATAAATATGCTTTCGATGTACAGAACCTGTGAAAGTATCGAGATAACTGGAAATGAAGATCAATTTGATCTTATTTTAAATATTCTATTTTCAAAAACTTTTATTCTTTACCAATCAACATATGTAAATATCTATTTTAATATACTATTCAGGCTTCCTTATTCAAACAAAGCAAGGTTCTATGAATATTTCTCTCCTGATCTTTTTCAACCGATAAATACAGGGTTTGATCTTATAAACAAAAATGGACTCTTCGGTATAACAAATAGCGAAATAGGACTATCATTTCGATGGAGCCAGAATTTACTACTTAGTTATGAGTTTGAAAACTATTATCCCGCTGTTATACAAAAACTTCCAGCTGTACCTCTATCATCCTCCTATTATGATGAAGATCCTATTGACTATACTAAAAAGCTTCCTTATCCATCATTCATGCTTGGAGGCAAACAGCTTCCCATATATTATGCCAATGCAATCTATCTTTTTGATCTTAACTTTATCCTATCTTACCGCTGTAACGGATTTTTTTTTGATACTGGTGTTTCTTCTGGTGAAGAGGGACTTGATGCTAACTCTTCAAAATCTTTTATTGTCAAAACTGGCTACGATAAAAATATCGTGCTGTTTTATATTGGTGCAAACCTTGGAGAAAGAGGTTCAGTCCCTATAAAAGTTTATAGCCAATTTTTTACCCTTGCCTTTCACCTGCGGTTCCCTGACCTTACGATTGCTTTTGAAACGGTATTAAACCTGCATGGTATAAGAAGTCCCTATATCAACCCTTATGATGAAACCTATACCGATGATATCTCTTACTTCAACTTTTCTGAAGGTGTCTTTATCCCGGACGATCTTCCTAACCTTATCGATGCTACTCTATCCAATGGTAAAAAACCACCTTTGGTTGGCTGTGGCGGTTATATCTATCTTGCATATCTATTTCATATAAATGATGGTTATCTTAAAATTTTCTCTCATTTTTCATTTTATGACCCAAACGTAAATGATGAATCTTATATTATTTATATCTTGAAATATCGCGTGGTCGCAGGTTTTTCTTTTAACATAAACGGATTTGCAATTATATTTAGTTATACTTACACATATGATAAGGTCTTTCTTGAAATACCTCAATTTTATGAGGCAGAAGGAAGAAGTGCACATGTTATCGCAAATTATGATCTATTCTTTGGAGTATCCTGCAGCTTGTTTTAATATTAATGGTAAGAGTTTGTCCCGTGGTATTTTATTTATGTTCATCCGGCAAATTATCTTCGCTCTTTTCGTTATTTTCAAGACCTTGCCATACAAAGAAAAATTGCGATGAGTCTATTTTTGATTTTCACTTCTTTTTCAGGTTAAATTATAAAAAGAAAAGTAAAAAATCTTTAATATTACTGAATATTTTTTATAATTCTATACTTAAAGCAACTTTAATAAAGGTAATCATTTCAAATACTTTTCTATCATCGTTAGTATATCTTCCAATTTATAAGGCTTTTGTATGGCTTCATTAAAACCGTATTTTTCAGGTTCTGAAATTATATTATCATCCGAATATCCTGAACTTACAAATGCGATCACGGATTTATCAAGTTTTCTAACTTTTTCAATGACCTCTTTTCCTCCCATCCCGCCAGGTATAGTAAGATCAAATATAAGAAAATCAAAGGGTTCGTTTTTATTATAACTTTCTTGAAATTTTTTGATCGCACTATCTCCATTATCAGCTGTTTCGACAATAAACCCCTTTTTTTCAAGAAATTTTGAAGCTGATTTCAATATTGAAATTTCATCATCAAGAATCAACACCTTTTTTTTATTATTTTCCATAGATGTAATCTTTTCCTTATTTTTTTCTCTTTTTGCTTCATAGAAGAGACCAATATCATCTTTCATAGCAACGGGAAGATATAAAGAAAATGTCGAACCTTTGTCTATTTCAGATTCTACCTCAAGAAAACCATTATGCTGCCTGGCTATAGTATAACAGATAGCAAGGCCAAGTCCATGGCCATCGGCTTTTGTTGTATAAAAAGGATCAAAAATTTTGGATATTTTTTCTGGAGGTATTCCTTCACCCTCATCAATAACTTTTATACAAACATATTCGTCATTTTTTTCATCCTTTTCTTTTTTATCCTTATAAAAACTGTTTTCACTGGTTATAGTAATCTTGCCCCCTTTGCTCATAGCCTGTCTTGCATTTATCACAAGATTATAAATTATCTGATCTATCATATTTTTATCACAGAGGACCATTTTAGTATTCTTTGCCAGTTTAAATACAGGAATTATATTTGAACCTGTTAAAGCAAACTTTACCGTGTCTTCAAGAAAGCTTTCAATATTTTCAGCTTTAAGAACTGGTTTGCCACCTTTTGCAAAAGCTAGAAGTTGTGTTGTCAGTGCTTTGGCTCTATCCATAGTTTTCAATGATTCTATTAGCAAATCATTGACATCCTGATTTTTAGACTCCATTAATGCAAGATTTATATGACTGTAAATACCAGCAAGTAAGTTGTTGAAATCATGAGCTATTCCTGAAGACATTATCCCAAGTGATTCAAGTTTTTGTGCCTTTAAATTTTGTTCAACAATCTTTTCTTTTTCAGTAATATCCCTGAAAACAAGTACCACTCCGATGACTTTTTTTTCATCATCAAGTATTGGAGAGATACTGTCTGAAATAAGATATTTTCTGGCTGTTTTTGAGATCAAAATTGTACGCATTGGAAGTTCAGCTTTTTCACGAGATTTCAAAACATGTACAATTGGATTAATTATTCTTGTATTTGTTTTTTCTTCAAACAAATATAGTATATCATCTATATTTTTACCCAATGCCTCTTTTTCACTATATTCTGTCAAAATTTGAGCCATTTTGTTAATGATTGTAATTTTACCTTGAATATC
>JAAYUW010000036.1 GCA_012517545.1 Exilispira sp. | reverse complement strand
CTTAAAAAATCTAAAATATTTAAAAAATTTATGAGTCTACTCTAAAAACTCAAAAAAAAATTATTATACTTTTTAAGCAAAAATTTATAAAAATTGGAAGAAAACAAAAAATTATTATGCATATTTCAACCGGGTGAAAAATATTTAGAAACTTTTTAAGAATACTCATTTGTATTATATCCAAGTTTTCCTTTAGTAGCTATTAATAGTATAATCGCCACAAATGTTGCTACAACTCCTTCTAAAATGAAAAGTCTCATATCAGGCTGTGGGAGAGCTTCTCCTTTGATCAATCCACTGAATGTGAGCTCAGTCAGAAGGACATTATCCCAGAAGTTGAGTGAATTGTGAAATAAAAATCCACCTAGCAATGTGCTTCCTTTTGTTTTGTTAAATATCCATAACATCACTATAGAGTTTGTGATTTCAGAAATTGTGAATAAAGGTAAAAAACCTAAACCCATCATATATTGAGGTGATCCATGTCTTAAAAATTCCGGAAGATGCCATATTCCCCATGATATCCCTATAACTACACCTGTTAGTAAAGGGCTCAGCTTTTGTTGAAGTTTTGGTGTTGCGAATCCGCGCCAGCCCAGTTCTTCCAGCGGTCCATCGATAAACATTAAGAAGAAAAGAAGAGGAGCAAAGTACCACTCTTTTTTAAAGAATGTAAAGTTTGGGAGTTTTTTGGTTAATAAAAAATTTATGGCAATTGCAATAAGACAAAATAAGGCTGGCAAAAGCAAGGTTATAGCATACCAGGTAATATTTACTTTCCAATGGATAGCTGATTTTAGAAGGTTTTGAAAACCTCTTTTCCCTCCAACTAAAAAAGCCATAATTAAACCAGCTATCGAAGGTCCAATAACTAAAAAACCACTACCACCAGTGTACCATGGTATCCAGCTTATTAAAAATGTTAGAATAAAAAAAGAGATTATAGGATATTTTCTCACTAATTTTAATAAGGATTTTAAAAATTTCATTTTTAAACCTTTATCAAAGTAAATTATATCTGTTCATAAATTTTTTTTTGGATTTCAGATCTAACCTGGATTTAAGCATTTGTAAATATTATACATCAATATGAATAAAAGTAAAACCTCGTACTTTTTTAATCTTTAATTATAAGACAAACGGTTTATTCCCGGTTTTTTTCAATATTTCTGCTTTCTTTCACCTAAAATCAGCAAAAATAAATGATAACGAGTTTGGAAAGGATTTTTTTAAGAAATAATTTTAAACTACTGTTAATGATTTATCTAATTTTTAGATTTTCAAGATTTAATGGTTTTAAATGCTAGAAATTCTTTTTTTATAAGATTAATTTGAACCAGATTTACCAGTAGCTTCTAGCTAAGAGCCAGCTTATTGATAAACATCAAAATTCCAGTTATTATCAAAAGAAAAGAGCTTATATATCTTATATATCGAAAATTTTTTGAAATATTTTTTATCCTGTTTAAGGCAAAAACTAATATGATCCCGAAGATCAAAAATATAATCGATAAGGTAATAGAGTATACCGCTAAAAGCAAAATCCCATCTTTTATCGTTTCTAAAGTTGCAGCAGTCATCAAGATTGCTCCAAGGATTGGTGAAATGCAGGGAGTCCAGCCAAGAGCGAAACTTAGCCCCAGTAAAAAAGGTGCAAAAAGGCTCGATATCCTGGTATTCTTTTTCAGTTTGTTTTCATTTTTGTTATTTTGTAAGTTATTTTGTAAGTTATTTTCGGGACTTACGATTGTATCCTTAATCCTGTCCTTTTCTTCAGCGAAGTTTGAAACCTCGATCTGTTGTTTTCTGGTAAGTGGACTTTTAGTATAAGACAAAAATGGGACACGATCTTCTAATAATAGCATTATACCAAATAAAACTGTGACACTCCCAGCTATCTTCATAATAAGAAGTCTGTTGCTTCTCAGTATTTGGGAAAGCGATGAAGCTGCAACACCAAGTATTACAAAAACCAGAGTAAAACCCACTGAAAAAGCAAGGGTATTTGCTATGGTTTTCTTTATAACCTTTCTTTGAAGTTCTTTATCCTCTTTTGCACCTTTATACTCACTGTAGGAAAAGCCGGTTATCATTGAAAAGTATACTGGAATAAGCGGAAGAATGCATGGTGAGAAAAAGGTCAAAACTGCTGCAACAACTGCTGAAAATATTGTAAGATCGATCATAAATAACTCTTTTTATTATTTTAAACCAGCTTAAAGTCACTTTCTCTTTGAATATTGTTCAAAACTCATGCTTTTGTAATATGCTCCCCTGATATAATCGAGAACTTTAACAAAGTAATCAGCATCCATGTACCCGGGAACATTAAATAAGAGTTTACCCGTTGGTTCAAAAAAAATAAGAGTGGGAAAACCAGAAACTCTATAGTACTGAGCAAGAGCCATACCATTTTTTTTAGCTTTTAATGAAAAAATTTCTTTAGATTCAGCATTTATTTTGATGGAAAAATAGTTTTCTGTAAGTATGGCTATAACCTTTTTGTCAGTAAACGTGGAACTACTCATCTTCTTGCAGTAAGAGCACCAATCGGTGTAAAAATAAAGCATAATAAACTTGTTATTCTTTTGCGAGTTGGCAAAGGCATCATCATAGCTTACCCAGTTAATGGAGCTATTATTCTTTTGAGAATCTCCATTCATTTTCATAGATAAAAAAAGTGAAATGGAAAATAATATGGTTACCAGGAGGATTATTTTCAGGTTGTTCCTTGCTTTGTTCATATTTTCCTCTTTTTCTAAGTTTTTTATTTCATAAAAGCTTTTGTATTAAATTTTAAAGCTATCTCGTTCAGATTTTATCCGATCTGGCTTTTTATCGCGTTTCTTTTTTTTACTCTGACTTTCGATTTTAAACTTATGCAGGTTATATAAATCTTTTCCCCAAACTTTTAACTTTCGATTTATGACTGTTATACCTGTAACTATAGTATAAAAATTTTTTGTAATTCAGGCAAATTGAAACTCTTTAAATAATTGTTTTTAAAATTAATATCAGTCTATCTAAAATAAATAAATTTAATTAATTAATGAATAAATTAGATAATATCATAAATAAAATAAAATTATTTATAAAGATTATTGATTTTTTATTTTATTATATTATATATTTCATGGGGAGAAAAATATGGAAGAAGTTTTAAGGATCGAAAATCTTTCAAAAACTTACAAAAAGAAAAATAATGAGGTTCTTGCTGTTAAAGATATCTCCTTTAAAGGTTACAAAGGAGAGATACTTGGTATGCTTGGACCAAATGGTTCCGGGAAAACGACAACTGTCAAATCAATCGTAACTATAGTTGAATATGATAAAGGGCAAATATTTGTCAATGGGATAGATAATAAAAAGCATCAAAATTCCGTCAAGCAATGCATCGGAGCGGTTCTTGAAGGAGCTAGAAATATTTATTGGAGACTCACAGCAAAGGAAAATCTGATCTATTTTGCCGGACTTAAAGGTTTTGGGTACAAGCAGATAAAGGACAATCTTGAATATTTTCTAGAAAAACTCGAACTTAAAGATGTTGCAAATAAACAGGTTAGAGAGTTTTCAAAGGGAATGCAACAAAAAGTTGCTGTTGCATGTGCCTTCATTACAAGTCCAAAAGTAGTTTTGCTAGATGAACCAACTCTTGGGCTGGATATCGAAACAGCAAGAAATATGCAACAGTGGATCAAACTTATCGCTAAGCAGCAAGAAACATTTATCCTTATTACTTCGCATGATATGCGTTTTATCGAAAATGTCTGCGATAGAGTTCTTATAATAAAGGAAGGCTCCATTATAGCTAACGACAGTGTTTCTGACTTAAAAAAGTACTTTATGCGAAAGGTTTATCATATCCTGTTGGAAGAAGATTTATTAGATGAGCAGAAGAATAATCTTGAAAAGGGGTTTAGAGTCAGATTTGAGCACACGGATAAAGGGCATTCGATATATTTAACTCTGGAGAATGATAGTTATCTTTACGATATTTTTGAGATACTTGGAAGAAAAAAGCAGTCGATCCAATCAATTGAGATACTCAACGACGATTTTGAGGATGTTTTTCTCGAAATTCTTCGTCGAAACGGTGAAAAAATTTGAAGGAGTCTTTATGAAACTACTCAATTTATTTAAGGTTGAAGCATTAAAATATTTTTTAGAGTTGAAGAGGTATTTTTTCAATACAGTTTCTTCTTTGCTTTCAATTTATATAATATTTCTCGCCTATTTCTTTGGTTTTAAGTTTATGGGTGGTCCAAATATGGATACAGGTAAGCTTGATGTTTTCATAGTTGGTTATATTATGTGGATGTTTGCCCTTATAAGTTTCCAGTCAAACTCATATCTAATATATGATGAGATGCAAAAAGGAACTTTTGAGCAGCTTTATCTGTGTTCAATGGGGATAGAAACATCTATTTTATTTAGAATGTTTATGGATCTTATTTTTTCTTTTATCTTCAACGGTATAATCTTTTATTTGACAATGCTTACGACCGGTAGATATTTTTCTATTCCATTTTTAAAGATATTTATCCCTCTTATGATTTCTCTTCCCTCCTTATGGGGCCTTGGTTATATTTTTGGAGGTCTTACATTAATATACAAAAAAACTGTATCTTTTTTACAGATCATGCAATTTGCCATAATTGTTTTAGTTGCTGTTGATGCATATCCTTTAAACTTTTTCTCCTTTTTGCCTTTTTCTGCTGGAGCAACTACAGTTCAGGGTATAATAAACTTTAAGGAAACTTTCCCTTTGAGCTGGTTCTTTTTCCTCTCTGCAATAAGCCTGTTTTATTATTTTGTTGGCCTTGCATTGTTTAGATATTTTCTTAAAAGAGCGAAAAAGCAGAATCTTTTAGGTCAGTACTGATTTTTCCTGTTCTATTTTATAAAATGAAAAATTAAAAGTTTCTATCAAATTATTTCAATAAATCGTATCAATTTTTATATTATGAAATGAAACTTTAAAGTTTTTTCTATACAATTCGATTGATTCCCACCATTTTTTATCTTATTATATGACCCGAAGGTTTTTATAGTCGATAAAAGCCATTTAATCTCAAAAGCTAAAACCATGCTATAAGTTTTATTTAGATTTTAAAAGCCAAACAATCATCTAAAATAAAACTATATTTTAAGTTTGTTTTCACCATAAAAGGCTGTCTGGTATGAATACTAATCTAACTGTTAGTTTCATAAATATTTTTTACAATTAGCAAAAAATATAGAAAAGATCAATATAACAAATTAGATTAATATGATTAAATAGATTAATTTTATGATTTGTTTTTGTAGATTATATACTTTTATTCTTTCAAGCTTATAACAGTCGCATGAGCATTACAGTGCAGAATCTAAAGTAGAAAGTTCTACAACGAACCTAACTATATAACAATCCAAAATCTACAGTCTAAAATTCCTTGAAAACATATTTCTATTTTAAATTCAAACAAATATAATAATCATCTTTCTATTTTATCTTTCAAAATTACTCATCTAATTAAAATTTTCCTTTTAGTTCTTATACTATTTAATCTTTTTCTTTTAATAACAACATCTTTTACCTTTAAT
>JAAYUW010000035.1 GCA_012517545.1 Exilispira sp. | reverse complement strand
TCTTAATCCCTTTTTCTTCAGCATCTTGAGTAATGAGGATATCTTGAATCATATAATCTATTGTCTCTTTGACAGGGTCTGAAACAGCAACTCCTTGCTGTTTCAACTGAGATATATATAGATTGTAAGTTTTTACAAACTGCAAATATGTAATCGCCTGATCATTAACTGTTAATATTATATAATCAGCTTCAGCAGAAATTAAAATTATTGAAAAAATGATAATAAAAATTGCAATCAACTTTTTTGAATTTGAATTCATTTATCCCTCTTTCTTTTTTTTAAAAATATTCTGGTGAAACAACTTATCACACATGACATATACTCTATTTGTATTTATAACCCTTCATTTTTTTAAATCAACACCTTTCACTTTTATTAAGAAGTAATTTTAATGAAAATTTTATTTCTCTGTATTTTTTTTCCATCCTATAATATACGCTTCCCAAATAGAGAAAGAAAGTATTCATTTGCTGGATGAACCAAAAATATCAACAAGTTCAATTTTTTTCAAAGGATATTTGTTTCCAAGAATTAGCTCAGTAAGGTAAAAAACCGTATCATTAAAATCTGAAACATATAATCTAACATCACGATTTTTTTTATTTTTTACTATATTTTCTATCTTATTCTTTTCAAGAGTCCTTTTTACTTCATAGGCTACTGCATTTGCTGAGTTAATAATTTTAATATTTTTACCACAGATTGATTGAATCTTATCCTGAATAATCGGATAATGAGTGCATCCAAGAACAAGAGTATCTACTTTTTCAATAAAATCTTTAAAGTACTCTTTTATAACTAATTCAAGAATATTGCTGTCCTTCCAGCCATCTTCAATAAATGGAACAAGAAGCGAAGTGGGTTTTTGCAATATAGATAAACTCTTACCTTCATTTTGAGCAAACTTTTGACAAAGCATAATATATTTTTCTGATTTGATAGTAGCAGCCGTTCCGATTATTCCGAGAGATTTATCTGCTATCGATACGGCAACTTTAGCTGCTGGTTCTATAACGCCAATGATTGGTATATCGAAATTTTCTTGAAGAGACTCAAGAGCAACTGAAGAAACAGTGTTGCATGCAACCACTATAAGCTTAACTCCTTTCTCTATAAGAAAGGAAGCATCTTGAAAGCCATACCTTTTAATAGTTTGATCAGATTTTGTACCGTATGGCAATCTTGCTATATCTCCAAAGTATATAAAATTCTCATCCGGGAGCAGCTCGATAAGACTTTTAAGAACCGTTAAGCCACCAACACCAGAATCAAAAACACCAATAGAATCTTTTTGCATAAAACGAATCTACAATTGCCTTAATTTTTGTCAAGAAACAAGAATTTTAAATTGTGCATTGATAAATTATTTTTGGGAGATCCGCCAAATTATCTTCTCGCCCTTCGTTAGTTTTAAAAGCTTTGCTATACAAAGATAGTTTACGAACAACCTATTTTTACTATTCGCTTCTTTTTCAGGTTAAGTCATAAAAAGAAAGTAAAAAGCAAAAAAACAAACAATTATATTTGTTCATTATTGTTATAAGAATTTATACATTTCTTTTTTTTAAAGTATCCGTGCACTTGCTGGATGAACGAGTATGTATTGAAGGTCCCTTTATTTTTTATCAAGTTTATAATTTATAAATTTATCGTTAATCTTTCTTTTTTGTATGCATAACAACATAAATAATTCAGAAAGAAAATAATTTTGTTTTAAACGATTCTTTCAATAAGAAAGATGAGATTTCAAGTAGTTGCATAGAAAATCAGATATCTGTTCTTTTTTTATTTTATCAATAATATTACCATTTTCAAAAAATATTGCACCATTTTTTGTTAATGATATTCCAGCATCTGCATCACTTGCTTCTCCTGGACCATTGACTTCACAACCCATAATAGCAATTTTGATTGGTTTCTGAGGCATTTTGTTTCTTTTTAATATGCTATATTCGATATCTTTTATCCTTTCCTGAAAATCATTTAGATAGAAAGTTAAATCCCCCCAGGTCCTACCACAGGTTGGACATGATATGACTTCTATACCTTTATATTTGCCAATAGCCTTGAGTATCTGATTTCCAATCTCTATCTCGGTCAGAGGGTCTCCTGTCATAGATACCCTCAATGTAGAACCTATTTTCTTTTTACACATTTTTTGAAGAAAGATAGTATGGTGAACAGTAGATCGAATTAATCCACCAGCTTCCGTTACTCCAAGGTGTATAGGATAAAAGAAGCAATCTGATAAAGATTCATTTACTCTAGCGCAGAGATTATAATCAGAAAATTTCGCAGATAGAACGATCTTTTCATGATTGATCTTTTCAAAAGGTTCTATGTATTCCTTAAAAAGGTTTACAATATCCTGTATACTAAAATTATTCCCCAGTTTTTCCCTGCAAGAACCGCCATTTATACCTATACGAACTGTGCATTGTCTATCTTTAGCTGACTTTGCAAGAGATTCCAGCATTTTTTTATCCATGTTGCCTGGATTTATTCTAACTTTTTTAAAACCACTTTCAATGGCTAATGCAGTAATACTGGCATCAAAATGTGTATCAGCGACAAATACAAAATCTTCTCTCTCATATTTTTTTCTGAGCTTATTTGCTATTTCAAGCTCCTCTTTATTTCTGGCAGATAATCTAATAAGATAACAGTTTGTTGCTGCAAGATTTTTTATCTGCTCTTCTAGAGATTGAATTTTATGATATTGATATGAACACATGGATTGAAGATATATAAAATCATTATCATACACTATTTCACTGGAAATTTCGACAGGTTTTATTTTCATAATTTCCTTATGTTCCGTATCTCTTTATATTATCATATTAATAGCAGAAAGATTTCAGGTATAACGCACTTAACAAGTTACCGTATCTCTTTATATTAGATTTACTTTTACATTTTTAGTAATATATAAATCTTTGCTGATTAACAAAGTCACAAGTCAATAAAAATATTTTATGACTCTCTACCCTTTATACTACAAGCTTTTATGAAAAATACTGGAGCATAATAAAATAAACATAAATAATAAAATTATTCAACAATTGGAAAATATATAAAAAAGGCAGTGCCATTTCCAATACTGGATTCAAAATCAATGTAACCATCAGCTTGCTGAACAAGAGAATAGACTATTGATAAACCAAGACCAGTCCCTTTATTTTGCTTTGTGGTGAAAAACGGTTCAAATATTCTGGATTTTAGTTCTTCAGGTATTCCGTAACCATCGTCTTTTATGGTTATTTTTGCGTAAAATCTCTTTTCGATTTGAGAAATTTGAAGTCTTCTATCTTCTTCTTTTGATATTTTTTCAGTTTTAATAGTTATATTTCCATTTTCGTTTATAGCATCAATTGAGTTTATTAAGAGATTAAGAAGTATTTGCTCAATATTTGTTCTGCTTATTTCTATATACAAAGGGGATCCCAATATTTGAACATCTATATTTACACCTTTTTTTAAAATATTTTTAATAATCAATTTTAATTTTAATATTACCTCATTCAGATCCAGTCTTTCTACCGTGTTAGATTTAATTCTAGAAAATGTTAGCAAATTTGAAGTCAACGATAAAGCTTTCGTTATTATTTCTGCAAGATCTTCAAGTGAATCAGATAACTCTGATTTGATTTTAGTTATCTCACTCAGATATTCTTCATCAATATTAAGTTTTTTAATTGAATTAATAAACTTATCTAAATTTTCTACATATTTATAAAGCAATTCTCCATTTGACTTTATTCCGGATAAAATATTGTTGAAATCATGGGCAATTTCACTTGAAAACCTTCCAAGTGCTTCCATTTTTTGTTTTTGTGCCAGTTGTTGCTGTAAGTTAAGTATCTGTTCTTCTTTTTCTTTAAGATTTGTTACATCTCTCAAACTTCCAATAGTATAAAGTGCAGAGCCATCTTTTCCTGCAATCACAGTAAATATATCGTTAAGCCAGATTATACTACCATCTTTTTTTATAAATCTATATGTAAGATTATTTTTCAAATCATCATTAAAACTTTCACGTGAGTAATCATAGAGAATTCTCTCTTTGTCTTCAGAGTATATCTGCTCACGAAATTTCTGATAGTCCAATTCCTCTTTTGCAAAACCTGTAATGTCCTCTATGTTTTCAGAAAGATGAATAAATTTCTTGAAAGATAAGTTTTCGATATAATGTACTTCATCAAGATAATTTAAAAAATAGTTTATAAGTTTATTGCCTTCAATATTCTGCAAATTTTCTATCTGGTTAGCTATAAAAAGCACAGTATTCTTTTTTTGTTTGTTAAGAAATATGGCATCGATGATAAGGTCAATGTATTCATCTCCTTTCGTTTTGAAAGATGTAACAAATTGGATTTTCCCATCTATACTGGATTGATCCAATTTTTCAAAAACTGAACTTTTTTCTTTTTCATGTAGTAAATCTTGAAGCTTTGTTTTTTTAAAAAATTCATCATCGTACATCAAAGTTTGTTTGAAGTTTTCATTGTAATATATTAAATCAAAATCATCATGATGAATTTTTTTGCAACAAAATACTATCATGGGGGAATCATCAAATATTTTTTGCAAAAGGTAAATAAATTTTCTTTGAAACAACTTTGAAACCTCCTTATTATACTTAATAATGTCCTTTTACAGATAAATTTATTCATCTAATGCATAAAAAATGAATATTTTAATTTCGCTAATAAAATAAAAATATATATGCATAACAAAATTACATTTTTAACATTATAATATCAAAAGCAAAAAATATAAAGTATTTTGCTATCTTCTCTTTAATTTTTATCAATAATTTTTATTTATATACTACAGTCGAAAGTCCGGGAATAATATTTTTAGTAACATAGTTCAAAGTACAACAGTCAAAAGCCAAAAGTCTAAAGTCAAGAGTAAGAAACCTGATAATTTTACTATCTGAAGTTTATTTGACTATGCGTATTGTCCAGAACATTGCTACAAAAGCTTAAGCTATTATAAGGACAAACTGAAAATTTAATTTTTCAAATTATCTTTAATACCCCACGAAAGAAGATATTCCTTCAAAGCTTCTCTATATGAAAAGAAATCAACATCTATCTTTTTTCTATTATATATTTTTTTGTTTATAATTTTCCTTGATTTTTCATAAACATTTTTAGAAATAAATGGAAAAAACCACCACCTGCATGAAGGTTTTGGTATAAAAGGATTTATTGATATTGATATATATGGTAAAATTCTTGTCTGAGAGTAAACATTCGATTGAATTTTATCTATAAAATCTATAAGCTCTTCTATTTCAGAATAAATTTCCTCTTCCGAAATCTTTGAATTTTCAAACTGTTCATTATCTGACATTTGTTTTCTTTGATTAGAAAATTTTAGTCCTATTATAAAGTAAAGCTTAAACTTATAAATACCATTTTTCACGAAGTTTTTTATAAGTTCAATGATCTGGGCATCTGAAAAATTTTTACCAAGCTTTTTTCGAATGTTTTCATTCGCCGTTTCAGGAGCCAATGTAACTGTCTGGACTTTTAAAGTTGAAAAAATATCAATGTATCTATCATCAAAGCTGTCAACTCTAAGTGATGAAAAATGCAAATTAGCATCGGGAAAATTTGAAACTATATTTTCAATATAGCCGATTGGTGGTAAGGCTGCACAAACAAGTCCGATTTGTTTTGTAAAAGAGTATCCTCTTTCTATCTTTTCAATAATCTTCTCAATCGGAAAGAGATCGTATGGTTTACCTAAGTTACCAAAAGAACAAAATGCACAGGAAAAAGGACAACCACGAGATATTTCTATAAGAAAATAATCTGGAAAAGCAGAAAATGGTGAAATAAAATTTGAAGCAAAAGGAATCTGCCTATCACAAATCTTATTCCAGTTTTGAAAGAATATTTTTAGTATTGTTGAAAAATTTTTTTTGTTATCAAAATTGGAGTCTTCAAAAATGGATTTTTCATCAAAAGGCTCTAACTGTTTTTTAAAATATTCATCTATCTGTTTACAATCATAAAATCTATTACTTTCAAATAAATAGCCAAAGTTCTCGAAGTAAAATTCAGAATCACCAATACCCATTAAATCTGCTATACCGGTAAATAGGAAAGGACTTGTATTCACTGCAGCGCCACCTATTGTTATCTCCGGCCAAACGCTAGCATCATCACCCATTTCCTGTCTTAATGCTTTGTAAAGGTTAATAAGATCATTTTCAAAAGAGATTGAAATATAAATATTTCTAAATGATTTTAATCTTAATTTTGTATCCGGGGAATAGAATTTTAGAGTTCTTGAATCTATAAAAAATCTTGCAGCTCGTTTTCCATTTATAGCAAGTTGCTCAAAAATACTATGAAAACCAAGATTTGATGAGCCGACCTTATATGAATTTGGGTATATTATTACTACATCATCTGACACTTTGAGATTTTGTATTGATTTTAAAATCCATGTTTCCTGAAAATTATGATCACCTTCATATTTCATCTAATATTTTCTTGAAAATAGTATTTCTGTGCTCACACAACAGATAGATTCGTATTCAATAAAAAGATATATATAAATCCTGAAAACAATAATAAATGTGACTCTTCTCTGTTTACAACAGTCTAACGTTAAAAACTCTGGAAAATATTTTTATACAACTGCCACAAGAAGATGGCATCTATTTATGACTTTCTCACTAAAAAATAAAAACTTATGAGATAAAATCAATTTTTTTCAACTATTTTTTTCTGTTTTAAAAAAGCGGGAATTTCAGTTGAATCCCCAAATATTTGATTTTTAATCTCCTCGTAGCTATTAATAGGGATAATTCTCTCATAAATGCCGTTTGTTCCATTAGAAATATGGGTTTCTTCTTTCTTTTCCTCTTTAATATTTTCATTTCCGATTGCATCTCTTGATTTGCCAACATTTGCTATTTTCTCATCGCCGGTAAACTCTTTTGCAATAGCCTGTTCATCTTTTTCAGAAAAACCTGTGGCTATAATTGTAACCCTGATCTTTTCCTGATCTTTGAATGACTCATTTTTTATTATTCCTAATTTAACCTGGCCATTCTCATCCATTTTTTCTGCAATGGTTTTCATTATGAGTTCGTACTCATTCATCTGAAAGTCACTGGCACATTCAACATTAACAATAGCATTTTTTGCACCTTCTATTGAAACATTTTCTATAAGATTATTTGAAAGTGCTTTACTAACTGCTTCAAGGACTCTATTCTCTCCAGTACCTTCGCCAATACCTAGAAGTGCATAACCCTGATTCTTTAGAACAGTTTTTAAGTCCTGAAAATCTACATTAAGAAATCCATGTTTTGTTAATATTTCAGAAAGACCCTGAACACTATGTCTGAGTATATCGTCTGACATAGCAAATGCCGTAAACAAAGAGATAGAAGATTTTGAAAGCTGGGTAAGTTTGTCATTAGGGATAACTATAAGCGTATCAACATAACCTCTTAGCTTTCTAATCCCCTCTTCTGCCTTGTTAATTTTTGTTTTACCTTCAAAAGAAAATGGTTTTGTAACTATGGCGATTGTGAGAGCTCCAAGATCTCTGGCTATTCGAGCAACAACTGGAGCAGCTCCAGTTCCCGTTCCCCCACCCATGCCAGCAGTGATGAAAACAAGATCAGCATCTTTAAGTGCATCACGTATTTTTGCCTGGTCCTCTTCAGCTGCTTTTTCACCAATTTGAGGGTTTGATCCAGCACCTAAACCTTTAGTGAGCTTAGAACCTATTTGAATCTTTATCTTTGCCTTGGAATTAACTAAAGCTTGTTTATCAGTATTCAAAGAAATGAAATCGACATCAGTGATTTCGGAATCAATCATATGATTGACAGCATTTTGTCCGCCACCACCCACACCAACAACTTTAATCTTCGGTATAGGTAAGGAATTATCTTCACTATCTGTAACTCGAATAGAAAAATCCATTACTCCCCCCTCCCACTACGGTGAATCCCCACACCGTCTAACTTTTAAAAAGAAAATCAAAAAATTGTAAAATAAATATCTTCTAGTCTAATAAGATTAGATCAACAATTATAATACTAACCTATCGAATAATATAAAATAATATAGTGTAATTATAGCACAACTTTATATTAAACAATATAGCAATAATTAAATTTATAATAATTTTATCTTTTTTTCTTAATTTTCAATATTATACAACATAATTATTTTTTTTCAAGTTTTATAGTATTTCCAGTTAATGATTACTTTTTAGGCTATTCACAACTAAGTATAGCATAAACTTTTTCTTTATTACAACTTAAAAAAAGAAATAATTACCCATACAAAAAAGTGAAGAGCTATAGAAGCTAACTGCCAGATGACCCAATTTTATTTACTAAAAAAATTTTTAAATTGATCAAAAAAACCTTTTTTTTCTTTTGGTTTCATATTCGTTTTACTATCTTCAACACTTAAAAGCAAAAGCCCAACAAGCGTTGAATATTCAGGAGAAAAAATATTTGTATTTACAGAATTGAATCCATAAGGATAACCAACTCTGACAGGGACTTTTAAAACATCAAATATAAGGTTTTCTATTCCTGCAAGTTTAGCTGTTCCACCAGTAACAACTATACCAGAAGATATCTTTTTGCGAAGATCAGCTTTTTCCATGTTATCTTCAACAAGGCCAAGTATTTCTTTGACCCTTGCTTCAATTATTTGTGATATTAATTTTTTAGATTCCAGTCTGGATGGATTTGCTCCAATAGCAGGTACTTCAACTTTTTCATCTTCATCTACCAAAGAAGGATAAGCATTCCCACTATTCTTTTTGATGTTTTCAGCTTCTTTTATGGGAATTTTGAGAATAATTGATATATCCTTTGTAATATATGAGCCACCAAGAGGTATGCAAGCTGAATAAGCAACAGCATCATTATGATAACATATAATATCTGTCATATCCGAACCAATATCTATAACCAGAACTCCCAATTCTTTTTCATCCTGCGATATGCAAGCTTCTGCTGAAGCTAAAGAAGATATGATTATATCTTGAAAATTATACCCAGCTCTTATAACAGCATTCTTTAAATTTCTAAGGAGCATCATCGATCCAGAAACAAGATGTACAGATGTTTCAAGACGAACGCCAGTCATACCAATGGGATATTTAATATCACTCTGATCATCAACGCAGTAATGCTGCTCAAGAACATGAATTAGCTCTCTACCTTTAGGAATAACAACTGTCCTGGCTGCTTCAATAACTCTTCGAACATCTTCGTAATTAATTTCCTTATTCTTGCCAGAAACTGCAACAACTCCTATAGAATTTGTACTGCTAATATGATCACCACTTATATTTAAAGTCAAAGAAGATACATTTTCACCTGACATAATTTCTGCTGCAGTAACTGCATCTGTGATATTTGTTGTAACAGTTTCTATGTTTGATACAACACCTTTACGAATCCCTTTAGATGGAACTTCTCCAAAACCAATAAGAGAAAATTCAGCGTTTTCATCAATCCTTGCGATACCACAACATACTTTAGATGAACCTATATCACAAGCAGCTATTATGTTATTTTTCAATATTCCTGCTCCGTTCTATTTATAAAAAACTAACTTTATTTTCAATTATTTTATTGATATAATACTTATATCATAAATATAGCTTTATTCAAATACTTTAACCATCGATAAATTTTATCCTTCCGACAAATGGATATGAAAGATCTATCAGTATTTTTTTATTTTGAAATCCTTGAGAACCATTTGCGTTACTTATATTTAAAATATTTGGACTGCTTAGCATAATAGACATCAAAATACTTAGATTGTCCATTTTAGCTCTGGATACAAATGAACCAAAAAAAATCATAAATTCCTGAAAGTTACATGTTGCGTAATAATTGTCATCCTCTAAAATAATTTCGGATATATTAGGATCTTTATTATAGAATTCTAAGTTTGAAAAATCTACTGGAAGTATATCGCCTCGATAAAATTTTTTATTTAAAGGAATCGAAATAAGGGTATAATTTAAGATTGATAAATCAAGAATCTCCTTTAAAACTGTTTTATCCTTCGAAATAGCATAAAAAAAGCCATTTACTCTATCATAAATAATACAATAAATTGGTTTTGGTTCTATTTTGATTGAAATATTTTTGGCGGGGATATACTTTATCTTTATATCTTCAACAAAATATAATTTTTTAGCAATTTTTTTAAAATTTGGCAATATTACCTGCAAAATACTGAAATTTTTAAATTTTTCATAAAATTCATCTTTATAAATATTATCTATTCCTTCTATCTTTAAAATCGAATCAGTTAACTTCGTTTTACCTGTATATAATATAAAGGATAAAATTAAAACCAATAACAATATTATGAATAAAAGAAATAAAATATTCAAAAGGTTTGAATTGATATCTTTTTTATCTCTTAATTTGTATTTATCCTGAGCATCAAGTTTCATAAATAATTCTCCTGAATTATTCTACTAAATTCAAATCGCAGTCTAAATCCCGGAAATAAGACTTTTATACTACAGCTTATGGTCGAAAGTGCTGAAAATAATTTTCATACTAATATCGAAAGTTCCAACCAATAGTCTCACAATAAACTTGATACTATATAAAAGAGAATCTATAACTCATAACTTAAAATGAAATTTAAAAAAAATTGTGCAAATCAAAAATTTTATTCTCTTAAAAAGGTAAATGGAATTAACCACCTGTAAAAATAGATTAAAAATTATAGCGAATCTCTGTTTTAGCTCTATTTTTGATTATAATTGAGACAAAAATCATTGAGACAACAAGAGAAGAACCTCCATAAGAAACAAAGGGAAGAGTTATACCTGTAGGTGGCAGGATACCGGTAACTACTGAAATGTTCACAGCAGCTTGAATTATAAGCATTATTGTCGAAAAAGTAGTACTAAAAAAATCAAACTTATTTGATGTGTCAAAAGAAACAGAAAATCCTCTAATTGCAATTATCAAATAGCAAATAATTATAAAAAATCCACCTATCAATCCCATTTCACAGGAAATACTGGAAAATGCGAAGTCTGAATAAGAAAGTGGAAGATACTCCCCACTGCTTGAAATCCATCCTATCCCTTTGCCTGCGAATCCTCCAAGACCTAAAAATCTCAACGATTGATAATTTTGAAATGAGATATTTGCAAGATCTTTCCCGGGCAAAAAGAAAGCTATCAATCTTTTTATCCTGTAATCGGCAGTAAAACTTAAAATTACAAATATACATAAAGTAAATATACCAAGATATATAATAATACCCATTGGTACACCACCAAGGAACATGGCTAATATGAGGAATGTTCCTATTACAAAAGCGGTTGAGAGATCCTTTTGAGCTATTATTAAGCCTAAAATGATGGTTGCAATTATTAAAGGGAACAATAAATCTCTCTTAAAGGAAAAGATGCTATCTTTCTTATGTGAAAAAATATAGGAGAATGCAAGAACAAGATAAAGTTTAGAAAACTCTGAAGGTTGAATAGAAAAGTGCTTGAAGGTTATCCATCTGTATGATCCATTTAACTCTACCCATTTTTTGAAAATTATTGGAATAAGCAGGAAAATTATAATAGACAATGATAATAATAAAAAAAATTTATCAAATATCTTTTCAATATCTATAAGAGAAAAAATAAAACCTATTAAAAAAGATATCAAGATTAAAATAATTTGTTTTAAAAATAAAGCCTTTTTAACTGGATAATTTTGATACTGTATTTGAGTTTGAGAGTAAATATTTATTGTTCCCACTACAATGAGACCAAGCACAGCCAAAATAAGATAAATATCCAGTGATTTAACCATATCTATTTCCTGATTTTCTAATCTTCAAGTCTTCAAATCATTTTTTTAAGGCCAGACAAGGTTGGATTCATGTTTTATTTTTTAAAATAATTTTCAAAACTTCTTCTTTATCTGAAAAATGATACTTTACCCCTTTTTTTTCTATATAATCTTCATGCCCTTTACCTGCAATCAGCAAAGCTGAAGCAGCAGGCATCATTTTTAGTTTTTCTATTCCTGTACTTATAGCTTTTTTCCTATCCGATTCTACCAGGAAATTATTTTTATTAACACCTTTTAAAATATCCTCAATAATTTTTTCTGGTTCCTCATTTCTTGGATTATCCGAAGTTATTATAAATATGTCAGATAATTCTGAAGCTACTTTTCCCATCGGAGCTCTTTTGCTTTGATCTCTATCTCCACCACAACCCATTATCGTTATTATACTTTTATAACCTGCTTCTTTCAAAGTTTTAATGGCATTTTCAATTGCATCAGCTGTATGGGCATAATCTATATATATATCATGTCCCATATAAGAGATTCTTTCAAATCTTCCTGGTATCATAAGTTCTTCAAAAACAGCTTTATTACTTAGAATAATTTTTTCAAAATGATCAACTGTTTTTTTCAAAAATAATGTAAAAAATAAATATAAAATGGCGAAGGCATGAGTTATGTTATATACATTTGCTTTACCTATGAGGTTAGATCTTAGATTAATTTTCTTAAAGGGAAGTTGCTGCCTGAACTTTATTTCAAAGCCAGAATCATCTGGATTTGAAGACAATCTTTTGTTATAAAAGTGCAAATTGCTAATAGAGGCAGGATATAAAACATCTATCATAAGCTTATTATCAGTATAACTATATGCATCTATCTTAAAATCAGATCTATTAGAAAATCCATATCCAGCAATAAGAATAGATGGATAGCTACTCGCTCTTTCAAAAACAAGATCTGCGTTTGAATCATCGGTATTATAAAATAAAATTTTAATAGGCTTATCAGAAGCTGCAAGTTGATCTATAAATTTCAATTTGGCTTCATAGTAAGATGCAAGCGTCCCATGAAAATCTAAATGATCCGATGTTAATGTTGTAAAGGAAAGAGTGTCAAATGAAATAGAAGAAAGTCTCTTTTGAACAGAAGCTATCGAAGTAGCTTCAATAAAAATATTACTCACATCTTTTTTTTTCAGTTCATAAAGTATATTATAAAGATCATAAATTTCAGGGGTTGTCGGAGTCGATTTTGAAAGCTTAAAATTTTTATATCCTTTCATGATTCCAAGTGTGCCTATAGAGGCTGCGGGAAATTTCATCCTGTTAAATAAAAGTTGCAGGATCGTTACCATAGAAGTCTTGCCATCTGTTCCGGTAAATGCAAAGATATTGAACTGCTCATCCTGTAAATCGTAAAAGTATTTAAAGAGAAAGGCCATAGCTTCTTTTGAATCTTGAACTTCGACAAGACAAACATTTTTTTCTTTACAGAATTTTTCTATATCATTAGAAATAAGTTTTATTGAATCACTTTGAGCAACTATGAACTTTGCAAAACATGTAAGTTCAGGAATTTTAGTGTGGCTATTAAACTTTGAACCTTTTATACCTATAAAACAAATTGTGATGTCACTTTTTTTTTCATCTTCAACATTTGAAAACGATTTAAGACTTTCATGATACTGTTTTTCTATTTCTTGTGTATTTGCACAGATATTCATGATTTGCAATTTGTTCAAGATAAAACATGGATCATACAGATTCAAAATTAATCTTTTTTCTTTAAGAAAGTTTGTGTATTCTTTTGCTGAGCATACTCTCATCTAGATTTCCCCTATCATAAATGCCAGTATTAAAGTTCGTGTATTATTCTTTGTTTGTACTACCACTCTCTTCAATTTTAATAATATCATCGTTTTCAAGCTTTGAATATTCATCTTGTTTAAATAATTTTGAAATATTTAAAGGAGATAATTTTGATTCAAGTAACACCTTAAGGTTCTGGTTTAAAAGCTTTTCTTTATTAATAGCTTCATCTATCACCTTCTCTTTTTGCACAAGATTAAGGTAAAGTATCGAAAGGGTACATATTATAATTAAAATAAACAGCATAATGATAAAATGAGTTTTCATAAATTTTACTCTGTTGCTTTTTTATATCGTTTCTATACATATTATCGTATCACTTCGTCAATTATTATCACACTTTACTTTTTTCTGAATGACATATACATATATTTCTTTGTTTTCTTGACATTTGAAAATAGTAACATCAAATTTATACATTTTACTTGTGACTTGCGGTCACGGTTTTGTTCAATATAGTTCCGGACTTTAACTTTTGACTATATTGATAATATATTATTCCCTAACTTGAAACTCCTTTACTTTCGACTTTAAACTGTGTTGATATAATATTGGTCGCGAACTTCTGACTTTAGACTGTTTTAAAAAGTGAATAATCATTATTTTATTTTCTCAAATACTCTTAATTTTGCACTTCTTGCTGATGGATTTTTTTTATTTTCAATCCATGAAGCGCTAAGAGGTTTTTTATTAACTGCAACTATTTTATCTTTATTATCTCTAATAAAATTTTTTACTATCCTGTCTTCTCCACTATGATAAGAAACTACTGCAATCCTTCCCCCGATCCTTAATAGATTATAAGCATATAAAAGCCCTTTTTCAAGATTTTCAAATTCATTATTTACCGCTATTCTCAATGCCTGAAAAACTTTTGTTGCAGGGTTTATCCCACCTTTTTGCCTTAAACCCTTAACTGTTGAAACGACTTCAACAAGTTGCCCTGTTGTCAATATTGGCTTTTTTCTCCTATATTCAATAATGGCATCAGCTATCTTATAAGATAATCTTTCATCAGCATTATAGTAAAAGATGTCTGCAAGTTGTTGTTTAGAATATTTATTTATTATTTGTGATGCATCAACCTTCGCATCAGAAGTTAAACGCATATCAAGTGGTTGATCCTTTTGAAAAGTTATCCCTTTATTTGAAGCTTTTATATGATACATGGAGATTCCAAGATCAAAAACAATAAGATCTATTCTTCTATTAAAATTATTATCATTATTCAATTGTAATAAAACATTTTTAAAGTTTCCATTTATTATTTTAACTCTTTGATTATTTTTAAATTTTTCAGTTGAAACTTTAAATATCTCTATGTCCTGTTCAATACCAATTATTTTTGAGTTTGCAAATCTTTGAAGAAAAATATCTGTATATCCACCTTCACCAAAACAAGCATCTATGATTATTTTATTTTCGTTGTAGTTCTTTCTATCTGGTTCGTCAAAATCGGATCTAAATGCTAAATCGCAAATTTCATTTATTAAAACGGGGGTATGGTAATTTATACTAATCTCCTTTTTTAAATAAATATTAATTTCATAAAAAATATACCATAATATATTTTTTTTAATTTTTGAAAACAAATAAAAAAGCTGGGATAAATCCCAGCTTCCCCTCCCCGATCACAAAAAAATTTGAATTTTTAAAAAAACAATTTTTAATATTGATTTATTAGAAAATTGTTTTAAAATATTTTCACAAATCGATAACATCTGATTTATTCAGGATAAGCCAGCTGGAAGTTACAAACTCAGATCATCCAGCTTACTTATCAAAGAAGATATCTGGTCAGAAGAAGTACTAATATACCCCTCCCAGTATTCTTCTGACCATATCTCAATCTTATTCAAAGCCCCTAAAAAAACTATATTTTTAACAATTTTAGAGTGATCCAGAAGGTTTTTTGGTATAACAAATCTCCCCTGTTTATCCACAGTTACTTCTTTAGCTGGAAATATAAAATACCTTAAAAATGCCCTGTCTGGTTCATTCTTGTAATTTAATCTAGTGGATAAGTAACTTAAAAGCTCCTGCCAGACTTTTATAGGGTACAATAAGATGGATTGTTCAAGCCCTTTGGTCAGTACCCAGTGCTCTGTATCCTCATTCATGCTATCAAGCTTATCTTTGAAGATTGCTGGCAGTGCAGTACGACCCTTTTCATCGATGGAAAAGCGAAATTCACCAAAAAAATTTATCATCCACCATTCACCACTATTCACCACAATAAATACTTTATAAATTTTCATTTGTCAAGTAATTTTTATTATTTTTTAATTTTATTTTAAAATTTTCTTCATTTTCTTTTTATTTAGTGAAAATACTCACATATCCCGCTCCTGGCTCAAGAGTTTTTGTCCGATATTCAATCTTATTTTTGACTTTTGTTTTATGATTGTTATACTTTACAAAGTACTGCTTTTAAATCTTAGCTGTTTCCTTTGTATGTTTAATTATGTAATTAAATCAAAGCCATCATAAAAATTGAGAAATTTTTAGTATTTTAAGAGAACTTTAAATGATAAATAAAAATTCAATAAAAAAAATTATTAAAAATATCTTGTGTACCATTATAATTCTTGTGGTACTTTTTTTTACCTTCGATATGTATGTCTCTATAAGTTCAAATAAGAAAATTTATAAAGATTTAAATAGTTTACCAGACAAAGATTACGGTGTTCTTCTTGGGACTTCGAAATATACTAAGAATGGAAAGATTAATGTTTTTTATAAAAATAGAATTGATGCAGCCAAAGATATTTTAATAAATGACAAGATCAGCAGGATTATCGCCAGTGGTGACAATAGAAACTTCAGATATAATGAACCCATGAAAATGCAACAAGATCTTGTAAAATCTGGAATTTCAGAAGATAGGGTGATAATAGATCCTGATGGATTCAGGACATTATACTCCATGCTAAATATAGCGAAAAAATACAATATTAAAGAGGCTATTATCGTTTCCCAGAGATTTCACCTTCAAAGGGCAATATTTATTGGAAAATTTCTTGGATTAGAACTTATAGGATATGAAGCTAAAAATGTTAGCGGAATGGCAAATATAAAAATTCAGGTAAGAGAACGTGGAGCAAGACTAAAAATGATATTTGACATAGTCTATTTTACGGTTAAAGTTGATAAATAAGGTTCATCCAACAAATAAGTACTTATTTAATAAAAATAATGGGATACACAAATTCTGAAAACAATCATAAACAAATTCACTTAGTTAACATTTTTTCTTCTATTTTTTTCTACAATAACCTTAAAATTATCTTATCTTAAGTATCAAGCCAAGAAATCCAAGGGTTATTAACATCTGTATTATAACAAACTTAACAAGAACCTGAGTATTTGACCAGTTTTTCGCTGAACGAACATGATCATGCAAGGGAAATTTTGTATTATGGAAGATCTTTATCTTTAAAAATCTTAAAAATGCCACCTTTACCAGACCTGTTCCCCCATTCACAAGAAGAACAGTTGAAACCATGAGGTACAAAAATGGGTTACCAGTTTTAAGCACAAGGACTCCCATAAAGAAACCAAGAGCCCTCGAACCAGCATCACCCATCAAAACTTGACTCGGATATGCGTTAAACCACAGATAGGCAAGCAATGAGCCTACCATTGCAAAGTCTACTATCGCCCACTTTGCACCTTCCGGGATATGTTTTAATAGAAGATAAGAAGATATCTTGATATGACCCAGTATTAAATAGAGAAATAAACCTAACGTCACAAGACAAATTGTGACAAGAGCTCCGGACAATCCATCCACCCCATCTGAACAGTTTGTTGAGTTTATTGAGATCCAGATTAGCAAGGTTCCACCTATTATATACCAGATTTTTGGTATATATATAAGATCCTTTGTAAAAGGGATCCAGATAGTTGTCTCTGAAAAGTGGCTTAATATTAGTACTGCTAATAGAGATAAAATAAGATCTATTATCCCCTTCTTATATTCATTCCATGGCTTTTTACTTATATCATCAAGATAGCCTGAAAGCATCGTTAAAAGCACCAATATAACAATCAAAGCCAGCTCTAAAGTCATAGGGGCAACTAAAAAAGATACAATCACAAAAACTATAATAAAAATAATGCCAGCACCTGTAGGTTTTCCTACAGCATTTGCACTTTGCTCTGCATAACTACGACCTCTATCTTTTGGTAAATACTTAGAAAACTTTTTTATCCCTATAAAAGAAAGAAAAAATGATAGGTATAAAGAAAGAAGAATCATAAAGGCATGAGACTCAAAAAGTCTGAATGGACCGAAATATTTCTTAAAATTCGCAAGAAATTGAAGCATAAAAACCTCTTTGTCGACAATTATTTTTATTCATTTTCGCACAAATTTTAAATGTGCTAATTCAACCTTGATATCTTTAATTTTTGATAAAACTGAGATATCATATTTTCAAATAGAGTAAAACTTTCCTCAGTTTTTGACTCAAGTGCTAAAGTTGAAACTGTCTTATTTTCAAGCAATGAAAAATTCAGTTCCTTCAACTTCAAGTTGGCCATATCTATTGAATTGACAAGATCAAAAATGGATTTTGTTGAAATATCTTCACTTTCAATCTTATACTTTCTAATATAGAAAAAGAATGGATCATTCCAGCTGACCTGACATATTTGATTTAAAGATCCTTTGTTATAGAGGTTCTGAATGAAAGCACAGGAAGTTTTATGTATTAAAACAGTTCTTTTATTTATCGAAATGTAACCTGTTATCTTATAGCCTGTTCGTGGATTGCAGCAAGAGGCAAACTGGTAGGAAACATTGTTTTGTCCAAAAACGTAGATCTGAGAGTTGGAGAGCTCCTTCTCTCTTTCCTTTTGCCCGGAATTTTCTCCGAGATAAGTTATAACTTGCTGCAAGGCAACAGGAGAAAATTTAACTTTTTGCTCTTTGTTGGCTTCAGCGATGCTTCTAAAGTAAGATTTTATCTTTGTCTTTGCCTTTTTAGTTTTTACTATCTCCAACCAATCCAGTGAAGGAATCCTGGACTTTGAAGTCATGATCTCGACAACATCCCCTGGTTTTAACTCCTTTCTTATCGGGACGATCTTTCCATTTATTTTTGCACCAATGCAATGAAAACCAATCTCAGTGTGGATGGCAAAAGCAAAATCAAGTGCCGTTGCATTTGCCGGCAATTCGACAATATCTCCCTTTGGTGTAAAGACAAATATCTGCTCTTCCAGAAGTTCAGTTTTAAGATTTTCTATGATGTTTTCATCAGCAAAATCACCTTTTTTCCAGTCTTTAAGTTTTGAAAAAAGTTTTACCTCGGTTTCTATTTTCTTTTCATCTGTAATCTTCTCTTTGTACATCCAGTGAGCAGCTATACCAAATTTTGCATGTGCATCCATATCAAATGTTCTGATCTGAATTTCGATATGTTTTCCGTTATTATCTATCAGCGTGGTATGGAGACTCTGGTACAGGTTTGATTTTGGGAATGCTATATAATCTTTAAATCTTGATGGAATTGGTCTAAAATGATTATGAACAATTCCTAAAACTATGTAGCAATCCTTTATACTGGGAGTCAGGATTCTAATACCGATAAGATCATAAATTTCGTCTATAGATTTGTTTTGATACTTTATTTTCCTGTATATAGAATAAAAATGTTTGCTTCTTGCTTCAATTGAGTAATTTGTAAAATTTTCTTTTTTTAAAACTTCCTTTATCTCCTCTACAAGCTCATCAATATACTTTTCTCTATCTATCTTTCTACTTGCTATGGCAGTTTTAATATAATTATATGCTTTATGATCAAGGTAATATAATGATAAATCCTCAAGCTCATTTTTTATGGACTCTATACCAAGTCTCGAAGCTAAAGGCGCATACAACTCAAGAGTATTTCTGGCTATTTCAATCTGCTTTGCTTTTGGCTGATATTGAAGTGTTCGCATATTGTGAAGCCTATCAGCAAGTTTTATTATCAAGACTCTCACATCATCGATGACTGAAAATATGAATTTTCTAAGATCCTCATAGCCTTTTGAAACATATTTTGCATTATTTTTTAAGGCAGATATCTTTGTGACTCCCTGAATAAGTTTTGTCACCGTCTCGTTGAAATTTTCTGTTATCTCCTGCTCTGTTGTTTCAGTATCTTCAAAAACATCGTGAAGAATACCCGCACACACTGAGTAAGTATCGAGCTGCATCTCAAGCAGGATTATCCCAACGCTGAGAGGATGAATAATATAATCTTCACCAGAAAGTCTCTTCTGCCCCATATGCTTTTCATAAGCAATCTTGTATGCCAGTAGTATCTTTTCCTTATCCAATTCTTGATTATTATTAATTAGATTGAAAAATTTCTGCTCAAGTTCATTGTATTTTGTTGACATAATCTTTGTTTCTTAGCGTTTGTCTGTTAATAGTATTTATTTATCGATGCAGCCAGAGATCACACAGATATTTTTTGCTTTTTTCTCTTAAATATTAATTTTCTTCGACTCTAGACTTTGAACTGCTTACTTTTGACTCTGAACCTTCGATTTTAGACTTTGCACCGTATTTTTCATTACCTATTTGCAATAGCCTTTTTTATTGTATCCAAAAACAACCCGGGGGATTTTTTGCCCATCAAGTATTATTGCAGTATCTGTAAAAAAAACTTTTAGTAAGTCAAGAACTCTTTTGCTTTGCTCTTTATCTGCTACCTCAAATATTAAACAACCACTTTCTTTCAAACTGTAAAGCGAAGTTTTAATAATTGATTTATAAAATAGATCCTGATCCTTTCCTGGCAAGAGAGCCTTTCTCGGTTCAAAATTCTTAACCTCTTTATCCAGGTTTTTGTATGCATCTTGTGCTATGTAAGGTGGATTTGCTATCAAAATGTCATAGAAGTCTTTTCGTATCCAACCTTTTCCTGAGTGAATCCTGTATTTGTCTATATTTGTCAGATCTTCCCGGTAATTTTTTTCATATTTAGCTTTATTTATAGTAAATCTAGCATCTTTCCTTTCATTTTCAAGCATATTTATATCAAGTCTGATCTTTTGCTGATCAATTTCAGTTTGATTTACCTTATATTTAAATGATTTAAATCTTTTCTTTTCTTCTTTTAAAATATTATCAAGAAAAAGGTCAACTTTCCTTTCAGGCTTTGAAGCTCCATCACGCAAAGATTTATCACACAAAGACTTATCGCACCTTTGCTTACCACACAAAACTTTTCCATTTTTAGCAGTGACATTCAGTGCCTTTCTACTTATATCAACAGCTGAAAAATAAAAAAGATCATCAAAAGCGTTGTCAATAAGGCTTATATCCTTTAGCATCCCTGGACTTTGATTTTCCAGGATTGCTGTTAGTTCGGATATAATTGATAAAATCTTATTAATGATTGAAATTATTACAGCGCCAGACCCGACACATAGCTCACATATATTAATCTTGCTGTTAATTCTACTATTACTATCACTATTACTGCTACTATTACTACCACTATTACTTTTACTTTTACTAATAATACTGCTATTACTTGTACTATCAATTCTACTATTAATCCAGCCAGTAAGCCTATTTTTAAGATTTATCCCGTACAGGTCCTCCCTTTCAAAATCATTATCGGCAGCCAGAGATCCAGTATTTTCAATATGGTGTGCTAAAAATGTGAAAAAATTCTTAAGATCTGCAGATAAAAGTTGATCTTCTAAACAAATCTGCGTATAAGTTATAATCTTATTATCAAGAAAACTATCTATATTTTTTGTTATCTGTTTAATTTTATTTTTTATCTTATATGAACTTGAAATTTTATCTTCAATATCTCGTTTCAGCTCTTTCTCAAAGGACATATTGGCTTTACTTAAAGTTATATTTGACTGAATATTGGCTTTTTCACCTCTGTCGAGTTTATTTGTATTTACTCTATCAAAAGAATCATATGAAAAGTTTCTTATAGATTTTTCTATGGCATATTTTATAACAAAAAAAACTGCTATATAAACAAGAAGCTCAGATTCCTCTCTGGGTATCAAAACTCCCTTATCGACAAAAAAATTATCGTTAAAAAAATTTTTGCTTTTCGTAATATATGCAATAGGTTTGTGATTCATTCTTGCTAAGATGTCGAAGAAGAATGGAAAAAGATAACGTAACTTTATAGAGATTTCAGGATTTGAACCTGTTATTTCATATATAAACTTTGCTTTAAGATTTTCATTTATAGAAAAACACTCCTGCAACTGATTACTTTTTCCACGATCAGTTCTTAGAAGATTATTCTTAACATAAGTGACATTTTTCTTGTGTTTATCATCTTCTTTTTCTTCATATTTCAAACATATTAGTGCAAAATCAAGAACCGCCGTCGAACTTCTCTTTGAAAATATCGATAAAATTTTTTTAACAAATTTTGCTGATAAGTATATTTTCATAATAACCTGAAAAATTCAAAAAAGCCTGTAAGATGTTAAAATTCCACTTTGAAAGCAATATTTATTCCTTTTATCTGTATGTAATTATATACAAAATATTAGTAAATTATATACAAATATATGCCAATTATATGCAAACTATAAGTAAAATGTAGACAAAATATAAGCTGAAAATTAACCAGCATATAAAGAATTAAAACTCATTCAAATTGAGGTTCTAGTAAGTGTTTGCATATCAGGTAAAAAATTAACTAACAAATACAGATTAAAACTCTACTTCGGAAAGTAATCTTTCCTTTTCATCCATGATAAGAGCATCTATCATATCTTGAATATCCCCATCCATAAACTGTTCAAGCTTATATATCGTAAAATTTATACGATGATCTGTTACTCTTGATTGAGGATAATTATAAGTTCTGATCTTATCAGATCTATCACCAGTTTTGATCATGGCTTTTCTTTCTTCGCTAAGATTTTTATTTTTTTCTGCTTCATATAATTCATAGATCCTTGACCTTAAGATTTTCATGGCTCTATCTTTATTTTTAAGCTGAGATTTTTCATCCTGGCAGACTACAGAAAGGTTAGTTGGAATATGAGTTATTCTAACTGCTGACTCAGTTTTGTTAACATGCTGACCACCATGACCGGAGGCTCTATAAACATCTATTCTAAGATCTTTGGGATCTATATTTACTTCAGTTTCTTCAACTTCTGGTAGAACGACAACAGAGACTGCAGAGGTGTGAATCCTTCCAGCTGCTTCAGTTTCAGGAACTCTTTGAACTCTATGAACTCCTGCTTCATATTTCATAAAAGAGTAAACATTTTCACCAGAAACAGAAAAAATTATCTCCTTAAATCCCTGCATTTCGCTTTCTGACATAGAGAGTATTTCAAGTTTCCACTTTTTCCTTTCAGCGTATCGGGAGTACATTCTGAAAAGATCAGCTGCAAAGAGAGCTGCTTCTTCTCCGCCGGTTCCTGCTCGAATCTCAACTATTACATTTCTACCTGCATTTTCATCTTTCGGTAAAAGAAGATACTTTATCTCCTGTTGAATTTCTGTAACCTTTATCTCTCCATTTTTAAGCTCTTCTTGAGCCATAATAACAAGATCTTTATCATTTGAACTTTCTATTATTTGTTTTGCCTCAGCAATATTTTTCAAACAATTTTTATATTCCTCTATTTTTTCGACTATTTCATCCATAGAAGCCTTTTTTTTTGAAAGTTCTTTGAAAAGATTTCTATCTTCTAAAACTTCATTTGTTGCAAGCTTGTCCTGAATATCATTGTATGTTCTAAGTATACCATCAACTTTTTCTTCAAATTTATCCATTAAGCAATCTCCGATTAATTAATAAAAAATACCCCCGAGACGACTTGAACGTCCGACCCGCAGTTTAGGAAACTGCTGCTCTATCCTGCTGAGCTACGGGGGCATATATAAAGATAACATCAAGCTAGGTTATTGTATCATTCTTAAGCTCTTTACATACTTTAATGTTTATTTGAATTAGATAAACACATGCAAAATTACCTACTTTGCACTAAGTAAGGTGTAAAAAGCCAGTTGTTAGTAAAAGTTAAGTAAATTTAGAGAAAACCTGAAAAGTGCATCTTTTTTCTATTTTAATATTTGCAGGCAAATGATAGCAATAACTAAATAAAAGTCAATATTCCTAATTATCTACTCAAAATTTAATAAGAATCAATCAATATCTAATTATCTTATATAAAAAAAATCTACCCGAAAATTAATCGTTGCCTCATATACAATTTTATCTCCCCCGAAATAAAAGGCTAATAGATGTTTACACTCAATACTTGAATTTACCTCTGCATGATAAATTAAATAATTTACTTTTGCATAAACTATGAATAATATTTATAATTGCTCCCAAAAATCAGACTACAGATTTTGGATTTTCAAAAATTTATTTAAAATTAAATTGTTTTATTTTTAAAGTTGAGTCAAAAAAGAAACTAAGAGAACAATTGTATTATATATTCCATGAAGAATAATGGATTTTTCTATTTTTTTTGAAATAATATAGGTTAGGCTAAATATTATTGAAATTATTATTATTGAAAAGCCTTTGATGGGATGAGAAAAATAAAAAATAAAGCAATTCATAGTTATTAAAAACATAATATAAATTATTTCTATCGTCTTTTTCTTCTCATCAAAAGGATTAAACTTTTTTCTTGATTTACTAGTCGCATCATAAAATATCTTTCGATAAGCAATCTCCTCGTATATTGGAGCTATTAAAATTGAACGATAATTATTAGCAATTATATTTTTCATTTTTAATCTATAGCTACGATCTCTTGAAATAGGATCTAATTTTTTAAGAACAAAATATAAAAAAAAATGTGAAAGAATTATGGTAACTGAATATAATACCAATAAAAGTGATAAAACTTTAATAAATTTTTTTAACTCATTTCCATAATAGTTTTTATAATATTTAATAGATTCAAAGTATTTAACAGTTAATGTTATAAGTATCAAAGTCGATAAATTCGAAAAAATCAAGGAATAATTATTAAAATATAAAATATTCAAATGCAAGAAAAAATAAACAAAAAAATAAATAAGAAGAATTTGTTTAGATTTTGTGTATTTTTCAACATCAAGATAAAAAATTAAACACCAGACTACTAATGATGATATTGTAGAAATAAAGACAAGAATTTCATCAGCTTTTAACTTTTCATTTATTAAAGAGTCGATTGATATCCTTCTTAATATTATATATGTTACTATTACAATAATTATTATTTTAATAAACTTTTCTATTTTATTAAGAAACTTGTCTTTATTTAAGATATTTTTTCTTAGAAAAAAGCTAATTATTATATATGCAAGAAGTACTATTGAAATTTTGAAAAGATCGCTCTCTATATTCATCTTAATAGATCCTTGGATAAATGTAAAATCTATATTTTGATTTATCAAAAAAGTTTGCTTTTTGTATAAAATCATTACTTATTTTATAAATCGGATAAGGCGTAAAGCTAAAAATGTTATCTATATTGAAGATCAGATAGTATGTTTTTTCTTCTATATAATAAACTCTAAATATATATTTATCTTCAAATAAAATATTCTTGTGTATTGATAGATCAAACTGCTTATAAGATATATTATAATTAAATCCTGTTGAAATTCTTCCATAAAATCTAATCTTATATCTTGAAGAATTGTTGATATCATTATAAAGTTTACATATCGAATACCTTTTATCAGAAATCAAAGGTTTGAATTCTTTCAGTATATCCAATAATTCACCTATATCTTCTTTTTTATATTTATCATATAGATAATAGTTTATGATTATACTCAAAGATGAGAATAAAATAATCAATATAAAAAGTACCAGTCTAATTTTTCTCTTCATTTTTTAATATTATTTCTCCAATAATTATCTCTAAAAAAAAATAAATCAAAAATAGTAGCTCGATCATTTTGAAAGAGCTACTATTACTTTTACCAATTTTTAATCTGTTTAATTATAAATTTCTTCTAATTTTCAATTTCTATTTCAATTTACTTCTTATATAACCAGGTATTTTCATGATTAACACAGTAGAAATTTCCCAAATTATTAAAGAACAAATAAATTTAATTAAATTAATTAGATTAAACTCATCAAATATCTCGTTATCTATCACAAAAATACTTGTATAAGCCATAACTGAAAACCCGATGCATATAAGCTTATACCAATCTTTTTCAATTCTCTCTTTTTGATATTCATTTAATGGTTCAGGATTTTTTTGTATTTTCAAAATAAAAAATTTTGAATTTTT
>JAAYUW010000034.1 GCA_012517545.1 Exilispira sp. | reverse complement strand
GGCATAAATGACGAGAAAGTACGTATTTTTACGTTTTTTGAAAATACAAAAATACCGTTAACAGCCTTTAAATAAATGGTTTCGTAAGTGTGTGTAAAATCCCTTAACAAGTATGTTTTAAAGACGCTGTTAAATAATTCAGTGCTATAAACATGACAACCATGCGATTGCGTGGCTGTTTTTTTTGTTTTAAAAATACAAAAGGGGCATAGATATAAAAAACGACTTTAAAGTCTAAAGTCGTTTAGTACATCTGTGATATTAGTTTTCATTTTAACGGTTACGTGAGTATAAATTGATTCTGTTGTTTTGGTTCAATGGTCGTGCCCTACTCTTTCTTTTATTGCTTTAAAAGATACATTGTTTTCTGCAGCATAATCAAATGCTAGATTTAACACGGATTTGATACGTCCGATTTTATTTCTGCTCGATTCCTTATTAGAAATTAGTCTATCCTGTATATTTTTCGTGGTTATGTTTCTAACCTAAGTTTCTTTAGGAGACATAGTTATAATATAGTTGGGCTCGTCAGGGTACTGATAGAACTCTGTTTGATGGAATGCGTATAAAAATACCCATCAGTCTGTCATAAACGTTGGAGACAGCATGTCTGACGTTGTATGAGCTGAAAGTGCATTGACAATCTTCTCTGATAATTCAGTTTGTGCAACTTTTTGAGTCCGTGGTATTTTTTGTCTAGTGTGCCAGATTCTCTTTTCCATTTTTTTGTTGATGGACTTTTATATCTTTCGAAATATTTGAATCCCCCATTCGATAAATCTTCGATCCACATTGGCATTTATCCTTTTCTGTGGTAAAATAAACAGAGTAGTATCCTCTTATTTGGGTATTTGATTCTATAGCGTTGCTCACAAACTTTTTGCGGAGGGAGTGAGTGGCGCTTTTTTGTTTTACAGTTTTATTGATTGTTGCTATTCAAAGGCATCGACATTTTCAGTTAATTCAACAGCAAGTTCATCATGTTCTTCAAGTATATTTTTAATGACTGAGAACGGTGCTTTAAAATATTCTTTTCGACTATTGACCTTGCTCATTCTGTATTTAAACAGCTTGGTGTGAAGTTCTGTTTCAATACTTTAAGTCAATAGAAAATATAAAAAAACGATAACTTTTCCTTATACAAAATCTTAATAAAATAATATAGCTATTTCTTGGACATGATAATGACTACTCAATACGAGATGCCAAGAGGTTGACAATAGCCGTGAAAGTGTTCACACCTAGCAAAGTTGAGAAATAAAAAAGCCCTGATGGGCTGGAAATGAGGCATATTATGACAGTAGATGAGCATGGTTTGACCTTAGTTAATGAGTTCATCCCCTTGAATGAAATTGAAAAAAATGAGTTTAGTGCGAAGTATGATGGTCATGCTTGATACCTTTGCGGAAGACTACGCACGCCACAAGTTCATAAAATCATCTTGAAAACCATTGATGATTTCAAGTTATGTTAAGTATTGTAACCGATATTTTAAAAAAGTAAAACCCATCAACAGATTGTTGATGGGTTAATTGAAAGGTTATCCAAAGTCTTTAGCAACTGCAATTAATGCCTCTTTATAAGAGTTGAAGTATAGATTGTAAATATCCAACTCAACATCTTTACTTTCAGAATTGAGCTGAGAAATCAGGTTTCGATTGATCTCTGCTTGTACAGCAAGTAAAGCCAGATCATGAGCACGTTGCTCGTTTGATAAATCATTTTCAGTATCGAACATATCAATACCTCCTTTCAAGGTTTATTATACCAAAAAAATGAAGGTATTATGCAATATAGAAAGGAGGAGTGGAATGGATTGTAAAGAAAAAGCAATTGTCTAACGATAAAGTGCTTGTAAATTTAGAAATCACAGTTACAAAAAATGGTGAACTGATCATGTCATTGGTTGGTGATGAAGTGATTTTAAAAAATGGTTATGAAATTAGTATCAATAGCTTAACTTAGATGACTATCACTAGAGCTATCAGGTAAAAAATCCTCTGCCATATAAAAAATAACTTATTTGCCAATCGTTTTTCCTAAAAAAGCAGAATGATGTGATAAAGAATATCTAAATGCAAAAGTGGGAGGGGTTATCAAAGCTAACATTGATTTCGAGGTTAAAAGAGATGCTAGGACACAATGACACAACTTGAAATAAGTCAGCACGCACTGTGGTCAACTTGAAGTTGAAAATGCACGACTTAAAAAAACTAGTGGCACGGTACGAGATGTTTGAAACAGCTACACATGTTTGGAGGTATTGATAGATGTTAAAAGGCAAAGAAGATTTGATCAAGGACTTTGGTTTTGAATAGGTAGCCCTTCTCTAAATACATGAGGTAAGGGAGCTATAGGATATGCAGTTAAGACTTACCATTATATTTTAGATACTATTAAAAATGGGAGCCGTTAAAGTGGGGCTAAAAGAATGACAGAATTATATTGTGACCCACGAAAAGGAAAGAGATATAAAGTAGCCTTTGGATATTATTTTCCAGCAGAATATGGATTACTGAATAATTGAAGTTATTTGGAATGGCTTAGAATGGTATTTTAAAACTTTATCTGAAATAAAAATATTTTTGGCAAAGCACGACAATTCTGGGAAACTAAAAATGAAAATGGGTGAAGTTAAATTAATTGAAACAGATGGAACAGTCGAGTTGTGGCACTTTGATACAGATGCTGAGTTGGGTCAGTTGGTTTTTAAGGAGAGTAGGACTGAGTAGACAATATAATCTGACAGGAAGCGATTTAAAAGCGATTGAGAAAAAATTGTTGAGGTATCAAAAAATTGATAGTGTGATACAGTATCGAAATTATGAATTGGAAATGAAAATCACTGATAGTTATATTGGAGGTAAAAGGGCCAATAAGGTCTCAAAGCCAACAGAAGATATCATAAGAAGTGGGATGCAGATTGAAAGTTACAAAATCTCCATGAATTCAAAAGACGTATATCCGAGGCTCAAAAAAAGTGCTCTGATGATGAAGAACTAAATTTAATATTTTCATATCGTTGGGCTATCAGAAAAATATGACAAAATATGTGATGGTTTTTGGTAAATTTTAAATTTTGTCAGCTTTTGAGCAAAAACTGACAAGGAAAATGTGTTATATGAGTATCATGGAATTCAAAAGAAAAGCAATTAGTGTGAAATCAGGGGTTGCTGTTATGTTATTGGTTTATTTTTGACTTATTTAGTTTTATAATGGAGTTAGAAAGTGAGGTACCTATATGAAAAAAGAATACAAGAACATCCTTGTTGCAGTAGATGGATCAGAACAAGCCTATAACGCAGTTTCTGAAGCGGTTGAAATCACGAAGAGAAATAAAGCGAAACTTCAAGTTTTAACTGTTAAAGAGACCAGCAGATACTATAATGCTTTTGATATGTCTGTAATTGAGACTGCTTCAATGGATAAAATGGCTATAGATATTCTTAAAAGGGTATCAGAAATAGTAGATGAACAAGTCGAATATGAAGAAATAAATCTTTATGACAACAATGCAAAGAGACAAATTGTTCAATATGCGAAAGAAAATAAGATTGATCTTATTGTAATAGGGTCGACTGGTACTGGTGTGATAGATAAATTTTTTGTAGGCTCTACCACTCAATATGTTGTCAATCATGCACCATGTAATGTTATGGTTGTAAAATAGAAAATTGAAAGTCTTGATAAAAATCAGGGCTTTTTTGTATAGGCTTGCAGAAACTATTGGTGCTACATATTCAACTTTCAGAGATTGGATTAAACAATTTCCGGTACTTTCGCCCCCCTAAAAAGGGGCAAAGAAATTATTAACTGTCAAGTTGAGAATGCTTTATTGAAGCGTGCTTTAGGCTATGAATTAGTTGAAGTCCTAAAGTTCCAAACTCTTTATAACTGTTCTTCCAAACTGCCACTTGCCTGGGTGTGATGCCATACTTTTTAGCTAAGAACCTCTTCCTTCCAATTCCTGAGTAATAATCTTGCACAACTTGGAGTTTGAAATCGAATGAATACTTTGGCATAAGAAAAGACCTTTCATTGTTTTGAAAAGTCTATATTCTTGGGTGCACATCAATATGACCGTGGGTGTTTTTTTTGTATAAGGAACAATTGAATATTTGATGCTTTTTTTACATAATGTGGACACTTTTTTTAAGAACAATTTATTAATCACACGGACCTTCAAATCTGCGGTTTTCGAAATTATTAAAGTTTCGGCCCATATCATATCTGTCAAAGTTTCTATTCATATCAGTTCCGTAAAAACTGTTTTTAGGGCTAGAAGTTAAGCAAGTATGATATGAAGGTGCAGTTTTAATATTCAGCACTAGAAAGATGAAAAATTTCAAAGCATCTAGGTTCGGTCTGAGGTTTTGTCGGATAGAATACCAAGAATACTTTCTGCCGTTTATCAGGAATATAGATACTATTTTTTCCATTTTTATTATCAGTTATTTTTTCATGAATATCAATTTTTTTAAGTGTCAGTTGGCAAAATATCTTGATTTTCTTCGATATATAAATTTACTTTGGGTAAAATCATCGCTAAGCACAATGGATGAAATCACACTGATTTCAATATGTTGTCAACCAGATGAGCTTAATATATTATCAAAATATCCGTCAAAGATAAATTGAGATATATTGTCAGAATTTTTCCAGATATAAAGTGGGTTGTAACTATTATTGAATTCATTATTTTGCTTTTCTGAAATCAAGAAGAGTTTAAAGTAGAGTTTTGGGGAACCGTCCAATAAGTGCCTAGTTTTCAGTCCACTAATCATGATGTACTCATAACAAAAAGTGACAGGTAGAAGTAAGACAATATGAATTTCAATGACTTAAAAATTTTTATTGATATTTGTTAAACTGGTTCTCTGGATCAAAGTGCTATGAATCTTGGTTATGCACAATACAATTTAACTGCTCGATTGAAAAGATTAGAAAGTGATCAGGCAACTTTTTTTATCAGGGAATACGATGGGATTGTCCCAACAAAAAATCCTGAGCATCCTGAAACGCAATACTTTTGTTAATTGTGATAAAACTTGTCTTTTTAGATAAGAGACACTTCATGATTTTCAAACACAAAAAATAATGGAACTTGATTCGTTTGAAAATATTATCAACTATATTGAAATCTGTAATGATCTTGTTTTACTTCCTGAATATTTATTAAAAACAAAAAAATTACAAAAATAGGATGAAAAAAATAGAAAAATATGCTATTATAAGTATGGATAAAAAGAGGCAAATTGCAAGTCCAAGTTAGCCACCCAGATAAACCTGTATCGGCGTGCTGTAATTAAACATTTTTCTTGGATAGTTATTCATCCAAATTTCAATTTGAGCGACCTCTTTCGTGGTCGTTTTTATTGTGCCTTTAGG
>JAAYUW010000033.1 GCA_012517545.1 Exilispira sp. | reverse complement strand
TTAAAAAAATAAGTGTGTCTTTGTCGATAAATGCCGCTAATTTATTAAAAGAGATTTTATATAATCGCATATGAAGTCAGCAAATGCATCATCTTTAAAGTAAAATAAAACTTCATCATTAAAATTGTTTGATGGATTGCTCAAAGATTTTGTTGATATCGCATAAGAGCCTGTTAAAACTGTATCATCGAGCACCATCATCTTATGATGCATATAGTAATCATTTCTATCTAAGTATATATGCATGTTATTATCGAGAAAATATTGATAGATAGAATATTTTGTTAAAGCATTTCGCTTCTCAAGTATCCCAAGAAAAAATAGATTTTTGTTTTTTACACAATCGAGTATAAGTGATGCTATTGAACCGTTTGTAAAGGTAGAATAGGCAAATATTATACGGTACTGGCATTTTAAGATAAGATCTGCTATTATGTTGTTAACATCATACGTTGAGTTTGTGAATAAAAACGTGAAGCCTGAAAGTTTAATAGGAGAATTAAAGAAATCTCTGTATTTATTAGATTTTAGATATTCAAAGTATTTTAGAAAAACCTCTGCTATCTCTTTATCATAAAAAAAGAAAAAATCATTATTGTTTGCATACATGCAGGAGACTGTAAAGTTCATAGAGCCAAGTCCAACACAGCAGTCATCAAATATTATCATTTTATGGTGCATAAGATTTTTTGACTTATAGTTTATAAGCCACCCCATTTTTTCAAAAATATAAACAATCTTTGAAGGGGTATTTTTTATATCACAGATTATCTCTATTTTTACCCCTCTATTATTTGCATTAATAAGGGAATTTAAAATATTTGAGTTGTCAAAATCAAATATTGATAGTTTTATTGATGTGGTGGCTTTGTCTATCTGGCGTATCATCTCCTGTTCTATTGGAGATTCACCAAATGTATATCTTTCAGGTTCTGTAAGGTAACATATAGCTTTACCATCGTTGAATATAAAGGTATGATCATCAATAACACCAATTTTTGTACCGGAAGGGAAAACTAAAATGCACAGAAACAAAAATAAAATGAAAAAATTCAATAAAACAATTTTTTTTGATTTCATAAAAATTTTATTCTTTTTAAATTAGAGTAGTCTTATACAGTCTTTTTTTTATCACTTTTCCTCTCTTATTGTTAGGCTTTTGAAGGTAAAGTGCAAAAACCACAAGAGGCTGGGGAAGGTCTTTTTCTCACTTATTGTTAGACTTTTGACCTGTGACTGAGTATCTTTTGTTAAAAAAAAGTCTATGGTCTACAGAATAGTAGTTCAGATCAAATAAAAATTTGATAAAAGTCAATACAGAAGGTATAATAAAATAAAATTTATCTTATTCAAGCAAAATTGTATATAACCGAAAAGAAAAAGGGAGAGTCAGTATGATAAATAATAAAACTTACGCAGATAAAAGTTCAAATAAAAAGTGTACAATTCCAGAAGAATCTAAAAAATTTTCAATCTTTTTTTATCTTTTAATTTTCTCAATAACCTTGCTTTTGCTTTCAAGTTCAACAGCATTCGCTCAGGGTAAGGCTTTATCTGTTGCGCTTGGTTTTACAACTCCTTTTGGTCCTTCAGCAGGCTTCACTATGAACACTCTTTTCGGTGTTGATTTTGATGAAGCAGTATTTTATGGTTTTGGTCTTGATTTTACCCTGGGTAACTGGACGATTGATTCTATTGAAAATAGTTTTGCTTATTTCCCAATATATGGAGCTCTGCGGATCAAGTTTCCTTTCACTTTACCCTTCGCACTTTATTCTATAGCAGCTGTAGGTTATAGCTTTATGATAGATAGGGTAGATCTGGGAGTTGGTGGTTCAGAGAGCAATTTTTACGGTTCTTTTTTCTGGAAACTTTCCATAGGGGTTGGATTAATGTTGGGCTCAAAGACTGATGGTATCTTTGAGATTCAGGTGAGTTCCTATAATTTTCAAAGGTGGTCTGATAACTTAAATTTTCCTGAATCTATGAGCTTTGTGACCATTGGTTTTTATTTTGGAATAAGATTTTTTAGAATGTAAGTCACAATATAACAAAATTAACCCTCCTAATATAAATAATATTAACGAGAATATGACAGCAGCATTATCCAGGATATAAAACTCAATATTAAGATACTGGATAAGAGATAAAAATCTGCAGTAAATTATTCGTGATATCAAAAAAATAACGATTAAGAAGGAAGATCATCAGATGATAGATATTATAAGTTCCAGTGATCGAGTTAAATCATACTATGAAATTGTCAGAGAAACCAGAGATGAAGTTGTATTTATAGTTGGTGGGGGGATACTTCAGATACCATTTATTGATGAAGTATATAAAAATGGTTATATTCCTGTTGTTTTTGATATTAATTCAAATGCACCTGCATTTAAGAAATACTATGAAGATAAAATAATAAAAGCTGTCATTTCTACTAAAGCTGAGGAAGAATGCCTTGATTTTGCAGTTCAGGTTGCAAGACAACATAAACCTGTTGCATGTGCAACTGTTGGTACAGATTTTTCAAGAACCGTTGCAAGGATAGCTAGCAGACTTAATCTTCCTGGTAACCCCTATGATGTTGCTCTTGCAACCACAAATAAAGGGATAATGCGAACTAAACTTTCAGAAAAAGGCATACCACAACCTGTTTTTTGTGTGGTGGAGGATTTTAGCCAGTTTTTAGAATCCATAAGGCAGATGAACAGAGATTATTATGTTGTGAAACCTGCCGACAACATGGGAGCCCGTGGAGTGCAACTTGTTAATAAAGAATTTTCGAAGGAAGAATTACGAAAAATATTTGAAACCGCTTTTCAATATTCCACAGATAAGAAAGTCATAGTTGAAGAATACATTAAAAGTTATGAACTGTCTGCCGATGCACTTGTTGTTGACAAAAAAGTTCATATCACGGGTATTGCAGATAGATTTATATTAAATCCCCCAAATTTCATTGAACTTGGTCATCTTATGCCTTCTGTTCTACCAGCTGACCTTGTATCTGCTGCCTCGGATATTTTTATTAGAGCCATTGAAGCTTTAGGCATTGTGCAGGGAGCAGCTAAAGGTGATATAAGAGTGAGATACGAGAATGATAGTAACGGTAAAAAGGTTGCCAGAGCTTATATAGGAGAAGTTGCTTCAAGGTTATCTGGTGGCTTTATGTCAGCATATACTTATCCATACGCAACAGGGGTCAACCTAATGAAGCTCATGCTTGATGTGGCTCTTGGGAAAAAAGATATAAAAGTAAACTCACAGTGGAATTTTTATTCATGCGAACTTGGTCTTGTATCAAAGAAAGATGGAGTCCTTAAACGTGTTGAAAACACTTATGATGCACTTTGTGTTCCATATATAAAAAATGTTTTTATTTTAAGGGAAGAAAACGAAAAAGTGGTTAAGACCTGTAACAATGTCTCAAAACTTGGTAATGTCATATCTCAGGCTCCGATGGCAAATCTTGCCGTGAAGTATTGTAAAAAGGCTTTAAGCATGTTAAAACCAATTTATAAATAACCCTTAATATATGGATTTTACAGGATAAGAAAAATCTAAGTTAAAAAGCTTTAAAGAATTTTTAAGCTTTTTTCTTGACATTAGATTGCATTAATAAAAATATTATTCCCTAACTTTAGACTTTCGACTGTAGACTGTTATATAAAAAGACTTTTCAAAATCTGATATGCCTCGATAATCTTTATAATCTCGAAATTTTCAGAATCTTCTGCAGGATTTTCATCGGTTGTAAATTTTGAATTATTTTTGATATCATTATCTAATGATCTTTCGTCAGCTTTGTCAGGGTGATGTAACTTTAAAAGTCTATGATACCTTTTTTTGACTTTTTCAAGCGTTAATGAGCTTTGAGAAAGTCCAAAAATATTCAATGCATCTGTTAAAATAGCTGGATCTATGGCGATTTTCAAGCCAATATCTATCGCATCCTTTACAGAATCCTCTTTTGCGTTTAAAAAATTATTAAGATCAAAATAATAATCCCGAAGTCCATTCACAGTCGGGAGATTATCTCTATTAAACTGATGTATCGGCTCAGAAAGTTTGATAAATTTGCATTGCGAAATGCTAAAAAACGATGGAGGCTCCTGGATTTTATCGAATAAAAGCAAATTTGAATCTATTATAAGAGCAAAGTTGAAATCCTTATAGAACTCAAACTGAAGCTTGTAAAGTATATGCTGAAGAATAAAATTTTTCCTGTATAAACTCAAACAATTATCTTCGCAACAGTTTAAAACCTTCTTAAATGTGAAAAGGGATTTGAAAAGTTCGTAATAACTTGACACAGAATTAAAAGATAGCAGTATTTTTTTCGTGATAGGATAATACAGGTCTATGAGAAAACTCACATCTGAAAGATTTAAGGTTTTTTTATCTATTCTATTTTTTTCCATTTCACATTTGATTTTTATCTCTTTTTAACTGCCCTATCGTCAAGCTTAAGCTCTCAAGTCTGTATTGCCAATTATCTTTATAATAACAGGCTATTGAAAATCCTTACATGGTATAATTTTTACCTTTTATAATAATTATGGTTTTCTCACTCTTTGTTCGTTAATTTGCAAAATATTGAATAAGCAGATTGTTTAAAAAAATAATTTATGCTATTTAAAGAAACTTAAAAAGTTGAAAGATCATCTGGTAGAACTATAAATATATTGAATGCAAGATTTTTATCAAAATCATGCTATGATTTCTATTCTATTATGTTCAGGGTCTAGAATGCTACTTTCATAATAACCATCGCCAGTTTCACGAGGCTTTTCTAAAATAGTATATCCATCCTTTTGGATTTTTTCGGTAAGTTTATCTACACTATCTTTATCTCCAATTCGAATTGCTATGTGGTTTAATCCTGAACTTTGCCCGGTGTTTTTTTTAAAATCTTCAGTTGTATCAGGTGTTTTAATAAGCTCAAGTCTTGCTCCATTTTCAAAAACTAAAAAGTATGATTCAAACTGTTTAGCTTTATTGGTGTATTTTTCATTTGATATACAGTTAAAGTATTTTTGATAAAATGATCTCATTTTTTCGATGTTTTTTACCCGGATGGCTACATGCTCAATAAACACCTTTTTTAACTCTCCTTAAAAATCCTAATGGATATCCTTAATAATCCTAATGAATAAAAGAGATTGAAAATCATTCTGTGAATATACGATCTACTGTTTGTTTTATCCTTGAAAGAACTTTATCTCTATTTAAAGGTTTGACTATATAGTTTTTTGCTCCCATCGTTAGAGCTTTTTTAACAAGGTCTTCTCTTCCCAGGGCAGAAATCATTATAATATTAGCCGATGGCTTAATCTTAAGTATCTCTTCTAATGCTGCAAGACCATCGAGTTTTGGCATAGTTATGTCTAATGTTATGAGATCCACTTTATTTATATACTTTTTAAACTTTTCAATAGCTTCTTCCCCATCGGATGCTGTATCTAAAATATTATACTGTTCACTTTTTAATATCTGTACTAAAAGCTTTTGAACAAAAAGGGAGTCATCAGCTATAAGAACATTTATAGGAGATCCATCTGGTTTCAAACCATCAGGATTCTTCTTATTTATATCTGGAATAATGGGGGTATTATCATCAAGATCTAATTCTGGTATCATAAAATCCTCCAGCTTTTGGTTAGAAAATAAATGAATAAATACATTACATTTTATTACTACATAAAAAATATACTTCATATTGGTTAAAAATTCAACAGTATTAAAAATTACCTATTACCAAAATTCAATACTCTTAAACAATTGAAAATTGTTTTATAGATAATTACTATTAAAGAAAAAGTCGTTAAAAACCTGTTATGAAGCATTCATAATAACATTTTTTTAAAAATTTCAAATAACTAATTGAAAAAATCAAATTTATAAAAAATCTATAAAAATAAAAAACTAAAATAATAAAATTATACATAAATATAATAAATAATTAATAACAGTATAATTCAATTTTTATAAAAGTTCAATTTGATCAATAAAATAAGAATAATTTACAGCTTGAATAAAAAAAGGAGATAATTTAAATTTAACTTGAAGTTTTTTTAATTTTTATGAAAAAATTTTAAAATCGTTATTTAACTGATAATTTTGAATTTAGAAATTCAGGTATCTCCTTTAAGGAAAGTACGATATCAACAGCACCATAATCAAGAGCAACTTTTGGCATGCCATAGACTATTGAACTTTCTTCATCCTGGGCTATGGTAAAAACACCTCTATCGTGAAGTTTTTTTAGATAATATGCACCATCTTTTCCCATCCCAGTCATAATTATAGCAATAAAGCAGTTCTGTTCAATATTTTTGAAAAGTGATGAAAAAAGGTAATCAACTGAAGGTCTATGGTTGTTTACAGGAGGATCCTGGTTCAAATGTAGAACAAAATTTTCATGCTCCTTTGATATTGAAAGATGATAGTTTCCCTTTGCAATATAGATTTTTTTAGATTCAATGATTTCACCATTTTCCGCTTCTTCAACAGTATAACCGGTATGTATCATCATTTTGGAAAGAGATTGTGCAAAATCTTTCGTAAAACCTTCAGGCATATGCTGGACTATAACTATTGGTAAATCTATAGTAATTGATGGTAGTATTTGCCTTAAAGCTTCGGGACCACCTGTAGATATACCGATGGCAATAAATTTGATAGTAGATGGCTTTATTAAAAGTTCCAGCCTTGGAGTTGCTTTTGGCAAGGCTTGAGCAACTGCCGTTGGTTGATTAAAGTCAGATAAAAAAATATCAGTTTTTGCTTGTTTTTTTAGTATTCCCTTTTTAGCCCAGTTTTTTACCTTTGCGATTATTTCTTCACTGATATCGGCCAGATCCATTGAGATAGAACCAGATGGCTTCAAGATAAAATCCTTTGCTCCAAGTTCCAGTGCGCGCATGGTTGTTGAAGAACCACTGGTAGTAAGGCTTGAAAGGATAATTACAGGTGTTGTATCATTTTTCTTATTCTTTTCCTCTAGAAACTGTAAACCATCCATCTGTGGCATTTCTATATCAAGTGTTATGATATCTGGTTTCAAGGATTCAAGTTTGTTTAAAGCAAAAATTCCGTTCATCGCCGTTCCAACAACTTCGATCTCATTATCCTGTTGCAAAATCTGCATCAGAAGCTTTCGCATCGTTGCAGAGTCATCGACCACAAGAACCCTGATCTTATCGTCATTCATCTTTATTCCAAAATTGTTATTTAAAATTATTCTTAAAGCTTTTTAACTAAAGTTCGTCTTTTATATAAGTTATGGCATTACCAACTTTGTTAAACTTGAACTTTGTTTGCATACCAAAAAGACTTTCTGAATGTCCTAAAAAAAGATAACCATAGGGTTTTAAAAGTTTGTAAAATTTATCTATAACTTCTTTTTGAGCAGGTTGATCGAAGTAAATAATGACATTCCGGCAGAAGATAATATCAAAATCCTTGTAACTAAAATCATACTTCAGGTTGTGATAATCAAATGTTATCAACTTTTTTATATCATCTTTAACCTTGATGATATCTCCAAAATCTTCAAAAGCGAAGTCAAAGAGATAAGGGGGAATCTCATCGAGTCTTTCTTTTTTGTAGATACCTTCCTTTGCTATCATAAGAGATTTTAAAGATATATCAGATGCTATTATCTTAATATCCCAGCCTTCAGTTAGCTTTAAAATATAGGCAGTCACAGCAGCTATTGAATAAGCTTCTTCTCCGGTGGAACAACCTGCTGACCAGATCTTGATGGTTCGAGAAAATTCATTTCTTTTAGCGATATCGGGTAATACTTCCTTTTCCAGAGCTTCAAACTGCGGTTGATTGCGAAAAAACTTGGTAAGATTGGTCGTTATGAGATCAAGAAAATTCCTGACCTCAACAGGATCATTCTTGAGCTTCTCATAGTAATCCATGATGGATTTGTATTGATACTTGAGCATTATCTCAAATAGACGATTTTCAAGGATAGCTCTATTTATTTCAGAAAAAAAGATACCGGATTTGTCATATATAAAATCTTTAAATGTTTTAAACTCTGCATCTGTTAAAGAAAATTCCATATTTTCCTTCATTTTTTGCAATATTTAAATAACTATCTTTTAAAACATGTTCAGGGTAAATCGAATATTTTGAATGTTAATATTATATAAAAAATCGATTTCTTTAAAAATCGGAAAAAAATTCAATTATAATAAATATAATGAAATTTTTTTGTTTCCCCCTTTTTTTGCTTAACTTAGCCACAAAATAAAGTTAAGGATATATTTTCTATATTTGTTTTGTAAATTTTAAAGTAATTATTATTCAAATAAAAAAGCGAATAGTTAATTTTTTAGTTTAACACAGTTGAATTATAAACCAAAATATTAATTTAGCAAAAAATCTAAAAATCTTGAACCTGTAAAAAATTTAATTTGAATTGATTAATAGCAATTTAAATATATTATAGAGATGGTTCAATATTTGCTATTTGTTTTACTGATATTACACGATAAAGTTTATTCTTTTCTTTTTTTAATAGAGCAAAACTTGTAAGGAAGCGTTATGGAAGAAAATTGTTTAAAAGATGAAAATTCAAAAGTTTTGATAATTAAAGATATTGGAAAATTGTATGGATTTGATAAAAATCTCAACTTTTTTAAAAGAGATAACTGTACAATTATAATCAAAGATGGTAAAATTTTTGATATAATTGAGCTTAAAGATTATGACTCTAAGTTACGTGCTGAAAATTATGAAAAACAACTAAAAGATCATTCTAAAACTTCTGTGGAAGAAATTTCTGTTGTAAATGCAAAAGGACAGGTCGTTTTTCCATCTTTTGTTGATCCTCATACTCATCTCATATATTATGGAGATAGAGCTTCAGAGTTTTTTATGAGAAATCAGCGAATTCCATATATGGAGATAGCAGAAAGAGGAGGCGGGATAGCAAGTTCTGTTAGACAGACTAGAAGCGCTTCGGATGAGCAACTCTTGCTATCACTACTTAAAAGGCTTAAGGCGCTATCTTCTTTTGGTGTGAGTCATGTTGAGATAAAATCTGGCTATGGGCTTACAAAAAAAGATGAGCTACGCCTTTTAAGGATTATCAATAAAGCTAAAGTATACACAAATATGATAATCCAGCCAACATGTATGGCGGCTCACGATTTTCCACCAGAGGCAAAAAATGATCCAAAACTTAAAGAAAAATGGATCAGTGAGATTGAAAAAGAAATATTGCCGTATGTAAAAGAAGAAAATTTAAGCGAATTTTTCGATATTTTTTCAGAAGAAAAAGTTTATAACCTTAAACAAACAGAAAGACTCTGTAAAGCGGCTCTGGATCTTGGATTTAAACTAAAACTGCATGTTGATGAAATAACAAATATTGGAGCATGCCAGCTTGCAGTTAAACTTAAAGCGAGATCTGTTGAGCACCTCTTAAAGATAACAGAAGATGAGATACTCCTGCTTAAAGAGTCGGAGACCATACCAGTTTTACTTCCAGGGACTGCTTTTTACCTCAATGAACCTTATGCTCCTTATGAACTTTTTGAAAAGAATGGTGTCGAAGTGGCTCTTGCCTCAGATTCAAATCCTGGCTCAAATTGCACTGAAAATATGCTTTTGATATACACTATAGCTGCTATAAAACTTCATATGCCACTTGATGTTATTTTAAAGGCAGCAACAGTAACAGCATCAAAGGCTTCAGATTTTATAAAGCCATCCGGTATAATAGATAAAGGAGAATGTGCCAATCTTATTATTGCTGAAATTCCCCACCTGGAGTATCTTTTTTATCATTATGGAGATAATCCAATAAAAGAAGTAATCATAGAAGGTAAAAAGGCTTTTGTAAATATTGATATGTAAATTTTTTAATTTAAATTTATAAATTTATTTTGTTTTGAAAGATCAAAGGTAAAAAAGTTATGTCATTAAGCCTATTATCACAACTTATCAAATCATTTAACGATGGCATTTCATTTGAGTTTATAGATGCAAATAAGGAAGAATTATGCAGTATTATTGGCTCTGTTAAAGCCATGTATTTACCATGTCCAAAGTGGATAAAGTTACCAGTTGATAAGGATTTACTTTGTATCGGAGACCTGCATGGTGATTTTAATTCCCTTTTAAAAATTTTTTCCGCTCTTTTCAAAAATCAGGAAGTAAATAAAAATCTTATCGTTATATTTTTAGGCGATTACGTTGATAGAGGAGAATACTCATTACAAACTTTTCTTGGAGTAGTTTTGTTTAAACATATTTATGGACCCAGCGTTCACATGCTTGCTGGTAACCACGAAATCTATAAATATTTTCAATATTATAACGCAGATTTCTGGGAGGAATATATTGACGAAAATATTCGAAAAAATATTCTGGAATTAATTGAATATCTCCCAATGCTAATATCTTCTGCAAATATAATGATGGTTCACGGAGGGTTACCGATAATTGATAGCATGGATTTTTTAAATAATCTTTTGAGAACTGATAAAACAAATAATCTTTTATATTTTATAGAAAATTATGAAGAGCAAATAAGAATATTTACCTGGGGAGATTATTGCGAAAATCTTAGCGATTATAATAGGTCTATTTTTCAGGGTAGACCAGCTTTTATGAAAAATTATTTTGTTGATGCAATGAAAACCTATGATTCATCGATTCTTGTAAGAGGGCATCAACCTGGAGTAAAAGGGGCTTTGTTTGATAATAGCTTGATAACCTTGCTTACATCTTCAATATATTCATCATTTGGCAATATACCTGGAAAACTTACACTGCTGATAAAAAGAGATAAAGAAAAGAGATATAATTTTGAAAGAAAAATTGTTTATAAATTTGAGGATCACGAGTCCCAGTACGAGATACTTGATATAGATTATTTTTAGTTGTGAAAGAGATGTTTGAGTTTGATAGACTTATGTTAAAACAGTTTGACTCGATCTTTTATATAATTTTTTTAATTTCAGTTAAAAGATTCAGCTATTTTTTTTAAGCATTTGCAAGAATTCATCTTCCGATAAAATTTT
>JAAYUW010000032.1 GCA_012517545.1 Exilispira sp. | reverse complement strand
TATTAAAGATCAAAAATAAAGGTGGTTATACTGTTGCGCAGGATGAAAAAAGCTCAATAGTGTGGGGTATGCCAAAAGCAGCAATAGACAACAAGGCAGCCTGTGAGGTTATGTCTCTTGAAAGTATGATAAATATAATTAAAAAATATAGTTTATCCTGATTAAACATATTTTGCAAAATTATAAACTATATTTTATAGTTTTGTAAGACACTATTTAGATTACCGATAGCCTCTTTTTCTTTTTGAAAAGAGGTAAGCAATGATGTGAAGGCATTTTGTATCTTGTTCATACTTTCAATCATTTCCTTATTTGTATCAAATATAGTTATCATCATTGAGTTCAATTTTTCTACCGAATTTGACACAACAGGTTGTATCTCGATAAAGGCAGAAGTACTACTTTTTATACTTTCATTCATCTTTAAAAGTTGATCAATTTCTTCAATATTTTTTGATATTCGTGTTGTCTCTTCTATAGATGATTCCTTGATATTTATCATCTTTTCATTTGTATCATAAAGGTCATTATGTATGATTTCAAGGATATTTTGTAGTTCGATATTTGCTTGTTGTGCTTGAAAGTTGGCATCAAGGATTTCTTTAACTATTTGATCTATATCTTTAGCCGAGTCAGTAGTAGTCTCAGCTAGTTTTCTGACTTCATCTGCAACTACTGCGAAACCTTTCCCTGCTTCTCCAGCATGTGCGGCTTCTATGGCTGCATTCATGGCAAGCAGGCTGGATCTTTCAGAAATATTCATGATGATTTCAGCTATCTCCTGAATTTTTGAGTTGGATTTTGTCATTATTTCGTTTAATTTTGATAAATTGATTATACTATCTTCACTTTTTTCAATATTGTCAGCGAGTTTTTCAAAAAGCTTGCCAGTTTCTATAGTTTTTGAACTAATGGATTGAAAAGAATCCAGTAACTTTCTGAATGAAACAGATATGGATTCAATAAAGTCACTCTGGCTTTTAGATACACTTAAAAATTGTTCAATAAGGCTAATAAGTTTAGAAAAGTTATTTGCAATATTCTTAATTGTTTCCTTTTCAGTATCTTCATTTGCAAGAAATTTACCAATATATTCCGTAGTTTTGTCAGATTCTCCTCTCATAAGATCAATATGATTTTTTGCTTCGTTAACAGACTCTGTAACATACTCTTCGGCTTTAATTATCTCTTTAAATGAGGATTGAAGTTTATCCAGGATTATATTCATTCCTGAAGTCATATAGCCTATATCATCGAAACTTATTATGTAGATTCTCTTTTTCAAGTCCATATTGCCCAAACCAAGTTCATTTATCTGCCTTGAAAGGTGGCGAAGATGCTGGTGATGTTCATAAAAAAGAGCAAGTAAGATTGCTAAAGCAAGGGCAAGTAATTTTAGAAAGATTGAAAGAAAGTGTTTTAAAACAAAATTAAATTTGATCATGGTAAATGCATATTTTTCTTGAAAATTGAAAATGCTTATTATGATAAAAGTAAAGCAAACAATTATAAGTATAGAGGTAGGGAGCAAAAGTTTCTGAAAAACTGACTGGAGTTTGACATCTTGATCAATCTTTTCGATCTTTAGTGTATACTTAGCATCTATCCAGGCAATATTCAAAAGTCTTGCAGCAACAATACCATTTAAAATGCCATATGAAATAGCCATAAGTGCTCTAAACAACCAGTATTTAAAAGTTATAGGATTTTTAGCTAAAATTTCCGTAATTAAGTTGAAAATAAGACCAATAGTGTATGCAAAACATCCCACATAAAAAAGAAAACTTTCAATTCTTGAAAAGGCTTTTTCTGTTTTTAAAAACTGTTTTTCAGGAATTTCTTCACCTTTAAAAGTCATGTTTAAAGTTTTTTTTATAGGTAAATAGAACAAAAAAATGGCAAGGATAGCAATAGGCCCTAAAACATTTACAATAATAAACATTTTTTTAATAAAACTTATACTTTGTTCTTTTTCCATCAAAAATATTTCTGGAAGGATCAATGAGTAGAAGATAATACATAAATATATACCTATGAGCACAGCGATGATTATTCGCCATGTAATATTCTTTGTTTTTTTATATTGTTCATTCTGGTTTAAATCCAGTTCTGTAAGATCGATAAAAGAGTCTTCTTTCTTTTCTATTTCTTTCATATTTGATCTCCTGGAAATTTAGGTTAAAGAGCAGCTATTGTAAACTTATTTAGTTTTCAAAAGTATTTCAGGCTTTTTGCAAACGCTTAAGGGTAAATAAGAAAAAAATAGCCTCTATCAAGTTTAGACTTTATTTATAAAATATTATTCGTGGACTTTTAATTGTTGACTATTATAAACAGGAAAGGGCGCTATTTTATAAAAATTCATCTATGTAATTTTTTAAAAAATTTTTTATATTTTGCTCAGCATCTTCAATAAGTTTTCTTTTCGTTTCATGATCTGTAAATGAAGCTTTGAAACCATTTTTAATAATTTTAAGTATATCCCATATATTAAGTCCTTTACAGGTGCTTTCCGAAAGTCTTGCAGCTTTTAAGAGCTCATTTGTGGCATTTGTATCTGAAATACCCATGTTATCAGTGTTTATTGTAACTCTTAACCCATAATCAAGATAATCTTTCAAGGGATATTTCATAGTATCCTCACTATTCTGTTTAAAATAATTGTCACTAAAGTTCAGTATTTGATAATTACTTGAAGGACAAAGTTCAATGGCTATATGTCTATCCTTTATTTTCTTTTTAAGGTCTCCACTGTCAGTAAGTTTTAAACCATGTCCAATACGCTCAGCATTGAGGTAATAGATAGCCTGCCAGATATCTTTTTCATCTCCAGTTTCTCCGGCATGAATTGTAATATTCGGGCACCTATCCATTATTCGTAAAAATGCAGATCTAAATTCTTCAGGCCTTGCTCTATTTTCGTTTCCTGCAAGATCAAAACCCTTAAAATATTTTTCCATCCTCTCATAAATTAATTCATAATTTTTTTTCTTTTCATTATGGTTGTATTTTCCATTCATCTCTTTCTTATTAAAAATGTCATCAATCATTTCTATGTTGCGATAAATATCACTCATTTTACCATGCCTTGAAGCTATCAATATAAGACCCAATGAAATAGGTTTACCTTTTTCACGATAATATTGATCTTTTTCTGCTATAGCATTGAGTATCGTTTCCAGGACATCAAATTCATTAAGTTCTTCTCTTGTGTAATTTATAGGCGAGCATCTTATCTCGATATGCTTAACATTTTCAAATACTTCTTTATCGATAAGTCTGCTTACACAAAAAAAGATAGCATTTTTATTCTGCAATATAGTAGTTCCTTGCAAATCTCCAAGAGTTTCGTATCTATCTATACCAATGCCTTTAAATGAAGTTTCATCTATATTTCCATCATCAAATACTTTGATTATATTCTCTTTTTCTGATTCAAGAGAGTTGAAAGTGTATATTTTTTCATAAATCCATTTTTTAAGCTTTATTTCATTTCCTTCGAACATATTTATAAAATTAAAGATCAAGTTTGATTTGTTGCAATGTACATAATTTTTTACTCCCTTAAATTGCTTAAATAATTTTTCGTATTCTTCGATATTTGCTGGATAATTATACTGTCTAAAAGTATTAGATAATCCATCTTTTTCAATAACATAGCTGGTTAGATCTATAAGATCTTTAGCATTGAGAGAACCACCAAGGTGGCAGTGTAGATCTGTTTTAGGCAGGTTTCGTAAAAGTTTTAGATCCTTTTCTTTGTTTTTTATATCAAAACCTATATAATGGTTTTTAAGTTTATCTATAAGCTCTTTTTTATAATTGAAAAGTTCTCTAAAACAATCATCTGTAGTACTTATTGAGTTACTGTAGTAAAGAAAAGTGCTTTCAAACCTATTTTGAATCAAAGTGGCTAGATTTTCATTATTAAATATTTCAGATGGAAAATAGTGCAATATTATACCAGGATTATTATTAACAGGCTCTATATATCTATCATTCTTTAATTGTTTTCCAATACTTTCAAAACGGTTGATGATTTCGCTATCTTTTATTATTTCATTAGAAGGATATTTGCCAAGGTAGACCGGCATAAAGTCCTGGAAATAATCTTTAAGCTTAATATCAATATCGCAAAAAAATGAGCTATTTTTAATATCATCAGTATTTAAGCGTTTATTACTTGAACCAAGTATATGAAAGTTTCCATCACAACCAAATAGAAATGCAGCTTTTTGCAAATCACTGGACATGGTTTTTCTACCAGCTGCTATACAAGTATAAATCTTGCCTGGTACATTATTAAACTTACATTCTATTATGGCTTTTATATAAGCATAATAAACAAGATTTTGAAATGCTATTTCATTTTGAACATTGTTTATATCGTAAGTATTGTTTAATAGAAATATTTCTATTTTTTTGATAGAAATATCTTTACTTGAAAAATATATATTAATATTAGTACAAAGCTTCTTCAGGTTGGATATGTTTTCGTCATTAAGATCCGTAGATAAAAGATACAGTGTATCGATCTTTTCAAAAAATTTTCTGTATTCATTTATACCTTTAATATTTTGTTGATATTTATATAGATCAAAACTATCATTAAAATTAGTAAAACCAACCATTTCATATATCATCTCATAATTTGTGCCAAGGGTAGCTATTGTAATATTTTTTGAATTTTTCATAAAAATTTTATTGTTGTTAAAAAATTATCTCTATCATTCAATCATATTTTATAGTTCATCTGGAAAATGTATTTTTCATGGATTCATTTACTGGATAATCCTATTTTATATCAAATCTTTTAAAAATCAAAAATATACTCTATGCCAGTCAAATCATAGATTTTATTAATTTTACCTGCAAATAAAGTTATAGACAAGTCTATTCCAGATAAAGATTTACATTTCTGTCTTTTATTTTTAAATAAATCTGCTATAGAGGTAAAAACCTGAAAGTTAAAAAAATTTAAACAGATTACTATAAACCATTTTATGGAGTCTATATGATAGATATGCATGTTCACACAAATTTTTCTGAGGATAGTAAAGTTTTACTTGAAGATTACTGTGCTTTTGCTCTAAAAAAGGGAGTAAAATATATTTGTTTTACCGACCATGTTGATTTTAATCCAGCTGATGCAGGTTTAAACTGTTATAAGGTAGATGATTTTTTTGAAAGTTTCTATAAGGTAAAAAAACAGTACAAGGATGCTTTAAATCTTCTTGCCGGTATAGAGTTTGGAGAACCACATCTATATATGAAAGAATTTGAACATTACTGCACCTATCCTTATGATTATATCATGGGAAGTATACACTACTTTTACAATAACATGTTTTTAAGTCAGATGGTTAAAGACAATATAGATTATAAACTAGCTTTTAAAAAATACTTTGAACAACTTTTATTGATGGTAGAATATGGTAACATTGATTGTGTCGCACACTTTGATTTTCCTAAAAGGTACTATAAAAAACTCTATTATGAAGAAGAAACAGTGAGAAAGATTTGCGCTACAATGCTTAAACGTGATATATGCCTTGAAATAAATACCTCCTCCATTAGAAAAGGAATGGATCAGCCCATGCCAGGGGAGGAACTACTTTCAATATATAAAGAGTCAGGTGGAGAATATATAACGATAGGAGCAGATACTCATGAGCTTTCACACCTGGCAGCTGATTTTGATATAGCTAAAGATCTTGCAAACAAATTTAAACTAAAAAATGTGATATTTATTGAAAGAAAGAGAGTAGAAGTTAAAATATGACAATAAAAATAGATATTCAGGCAGGTATATTAGTGAAAAAAATATATGTCTATACAAAAAAGCTTCACTTTTGTTTCAGTAATATCTTTGCCTGGAAGTTTGAGTTCGAAGTATCGCAGATATAATTTAATTCATCAAGCATTTTCAAGTAAACTTTCACTTTATCATGGTAATGCATTTCATTATTATAATTTATCTGAAACTCCTCGATTAAATACCCTTCAAAAAGTTTATCCCCAAGTGCATCACAAATCCATTCAACAAATTTTGAGTTTGTAACATGTCTATTTATATCTATCCCACTATACATGGCTTGAAACTCTTTAACGGTTATATTCTTGTCGACATGATTCTCAAGATCATCTTTAATCTCTTTTGCAAATTTAGGTAATCTTTCAAAGGATTTTTCTATGCTTGAAGCATTAACTTTGCTCTCATTGTTGAGAAATTCAAGATTTCGAATAGGTTTTCTTGTTTTCTGATCGACAACTACCCAGGAAGTAGTCGCAAGCACGAGAACATTATCTTTTTCATCGGTTATGATGAAATCTCTAAAAGCAAATATGCCATCAGAACCCTTATGCCACGTTTTGATTTTTATTTTATCTTCTACAACAGGTTGTTTCATTATCTTAAGATACACTCTTGAAAGAACCCATAATCTATCATCCAGCAAGAGATCTTCGTGCCCAAAACTAAGGATCGCCGCATGTTTTTGTGCTGCCTCCTGCATGAAGCAAAAAATATAGGGTAGCCGAAGATTTCCGGTAAAATCACTCTCAAAAAAAAGCACCTCTTGCTCGCTGATATATATGCGTTTATCGTCTTTTTGGTCAATCTGATCGTGATTATCATTTTTCTTACAGTTAATATTGCCACCATTATTTGCAGCAAAATTCTTGCTATTGTAGCAACATCTAACCACATCATTAGCGTCATCTTGTTTGTTATAATTGTGATCTTCATTATTTGAATTCATCTCTATCCTTCCATTTTTTATTTTATGAACCAGAGGTAACATACAGATAAAAGCTAAAATAGGCACCCTTGAATTTACAATATTTTTAGTTTTTTTGGTCTTTTTTTAAAGTATTTTAAAATTATTATAGTTGAGTATATTAATCATAATTGCTATTTGACTAAATATTTTATGAATGGCTTATTTGGAAAAATATTTTTGCTTAAAAGTGCAACATTTTTTGATTTTTTATAGCAAAATCTACCTTTTTGCAGGAGACCCATTAATAAATATTTTAGATAAATTTTTATAATAAGTAATGTATTTTCTTGAATTTTATGAAATTTAGATATATTATTGTGTTATGTAAAATAGGCTCAAACCCCTTTTAAAGTAAAAAGTTTAGAATTATCCAGGAGATGAAATATGGTAAAAAAGATATTTTTAAGACTTTGTATGACGACTATGTTTATTGGACTGGTTATTGTTATTTATGCAAGCGATAAAGAAGAAATAGACTTTGAAAATGAGAAGTGTTTGGCAGCAGTAGAGCTTTCAGAAGATGAACAGATAATTAAGTGTATCGTAAATAAAAACCTAAATGATGTTGCGATTATTATAAGAGAACAAAAATGGGTATCAATGGACGCAGTATCAAACTATTTTGTATACCATAATGGAAATAGAAGTGAGGCTTATGATATAGTGTGGCGTATTGCATTTTCCCCGGATGGCAACCTATTGGCTTATATAGTAATGATTGATTATGAATGGTATGTTATATGTGGAAAAGAGAAGAGCGAGGCTTATGGTGGTGTTGGCTATATTACATTTTCCCAGGATGGAAAAAGACTAGCTTATACAGCGGTGACTGATGGCAAATGGTATGTTGTATGTGGAAAAGAGAAGAGCGAGGCTTATGATGATGTTTACGATCTTACATTTTCTCCAGATGGAAAAAAATTAGCTTATGCTGCAAAGATTGATGGCAAATGTTATGTTGTGTGTGGGAAAGAGAAGAGCGAGGCTTATGATAAAGTTTACGAACTTACATTTTCCCCGGATGGCAAGCAACTTGCTTATAGAGCAAAGATTGATGGCAAATATTATGTTTTATGTGAAAAAGAGAAGAGTGAGGCTTATGATAAAGTTTACGATCTTACATTTTCCCCGGATGGCAAGCAACTAGCTTATATAGCAGAGATTGATGGCAAATATTATGTTGTATGTGAAAAAGAGGAGAGCGAGCCTTATGATCGTGTTGATTATCTTACATTTTCCCCGGATGGTAAGCAACTAGCTTATGCAGCAAAGATTGATGGCAAATGGTATGTTGTATGTGGAAAAGAGAAGAGCGAGCCTTATCATAGTGTGTGGGATATTACATTTTCCCCGGATGGCAACCTATTGGCTTATAAAGCAGAGATTGATGGCAAATGGTATGTTGTATGTGGAAAAGAGAAGAGCG
>JAAYUW010000031.1 GCA_012517545.1 Exilispira sp. | reverse complement strand
TTTAGTGAAAGATGGACTTCTCGGTGCACTTTATTCTCCAGAAGATGGTAGTGCTTCTCCTTTAAAATCAAACTACTCATTTTATAAAAATGCTCTGCTTTCTGGAGCAGAATTTAACTTTGAAGAAGAAGCTCTGGAACTTATAACAAAAGGTGATAAAGTAATAGGAGTTAAAACTTCTAAGGACATATATTATTCAAATTTCGTTATTCTCTCAACAGGTAAAGATGCAAATAATTTTAAAGATATTTTAAATGTTGACATTCCCATTAAACCAGATTGCCATGAAGCTGGTATTACAGAGCCTATAGCAAGGCTTTTCAATCCAATGATTGTAGATATGAGGGTTTATGATGACTCAAAAAATATCTATTTTTATCAGAACAAAGAAGGACAGATAGTTTTTTGTCTAACGCCTAATCCTTCTATTTATGGAGATGGTGAACTTTCCACATCAAATTTTCTTCTTCAATTTTCAAAAAGATTATTCGATGTTTATCCAATTTTAGGAAATCTTCGAATCAGACGAATATGGCGAGGGTTTTACCCAAATACTCCTGATGGGAATCCTATAATAGAGCTTTTAGATAACAATGTCCTTTTACTTGCAGGCATGTGTGGCCAGGGTTTCATGCTGGGACCTTCTATTGGCGAACTTGCCTACAAAATAATTTCAAATAGCACATCTTCTCAGGATAAAAAGGTTATTTCTAGCCTTTCTCTTCATAGAACTTTTGATAATGCAGAATTCTTTAAATAATTTAAATTTTACCTTGAATTTCAGAAAAATTGAATAACTTTAATTCGCAAATTATGAATTCGATGGACAATATTTTTCCGTTCATCCGGTAATTGCCTGCTTATTTAAAAAGATATGTATAAATTATGAAAGCAAGAATGAATATACATAGTCTTATATTTTTATTTCTCTTTTCATAATTCTATATACAGCTAATCCTTACAAAAAAGCGAATAGCGAGAGGTACTAATTTGCTGGATGAACTTATTTTTCGTAAAATCAATGTTATGTTGAAAAAATATTTCAAAGTAATATAATAAATTTGATGAGTATAGAAATAATCATATCCATTGTTGTAATAGTTGTCATTATAAGTTCTGTTTTGTATTTTATCATTGTTCGTAACCCACTTTTCAAACTTGATTCCATAAAACAAATGATAGACAACAATAAACTTGATGAAGCCCTTGAAAAACTCACTAAAATTATCCAGCAAGGGAAAGCCAACCCGCGAACTCATATGTACATGGCTGAAATTTTTGAAAAAAAAGGGGATCCCAATACTGCGATAATGGAATATCAAAAATGTTTGAAAGAGGGTGGCTTTATTTCAGATAATGAACAACTGATGATTCATATAAAACTTGCAGAATTATTATCTAAAGTTGGTAGAATTGATGATGCACTCGGAGAGTTTTTATTCCTGGCAAAACAATTTCCAGAAGATCCATACTATCTCATGCAAATTGGAGATATCTTTTTTTCAAAAAAGAAATTTGGTAATGCCACAAACTATTATAAACAAGCACTTACTCTAAACAATGCCAATCCTATTGCCCACTACAACCTTGGTAGACTTTACTATATGACCGGACTGAATAATGATGCTGATTACCACCTTAAAAAAGCAGTGGAGTTACAACCAAAACTTTATGACGCATACTATTACCTTGGTTTACTTTCGTTAAGGCTTTCTCAGGCGAATAATGCTTTGCTTTATTTTTCAAAGTCAGTTTATTCCATCAAATTCAAAGGACTTACTTATCTAAATCTTGGTAATCTTCTTATGAACTCAGGAAAGACAGAAGAAGCTCTGAACTTTTTTTTGAAAGCTATTTCAAACTTAACTGATAAAGAAAATCTTTTAGCTGCAAAATATAAAACTGGTTGTTGCTATGAAAAGCTTGGACAGGTAAATAAAGCCATGGAATTTTTTCGAGAAATATATATAGAAAGAGCTGATTATCAGGATATCCAGACAAAAATAGCTATCTACGGTGAACTCTCACTCAATGATAAACTGAAAGAATATATGATAGCAAAAAAAGATGATTTTGAGGCTATTGCCACAAAAATAATTGCAACTTTCAACTATAAGCCACTTGAGTTTATTAACTATAGCAAATTTGTTTATTCTATAGCCATACCCATGGCTCTTTCTCCTGAAGCATCCAATAAAAAAGATAACTGTTTCTTTGTGTTTTACAGAATAATGGAAAGTTCCTTTGCAGATGATGAACTCTTTTTAATGAAAGAAAAGATGTTAACATCCAATTGTTCCAAATTATATATTATCTTTCCAGGAGAGTTTCCAGAAAATGCCTTAAAATGGGCTGAGAATCGAGATGTTGTTCTTGTTGACAAAGAAGGACTTTTAAAAATTATGGAAGTTATTTCTATCTAAATCAGCTGACTTTTAATTGAAAACTTTCAATATTGGTTAAAATTATAAACTAGAACGGACTACTAAACATGGGATTTATAGTTATTGTAGATGATGAATTATCAATAGCAGATGCTTTATCCAGACTTTTTCAGATGCATGGCCTGGAGGTTACAACTTTTCAAAATGCAGCTAATGCGTGGCAATATATTGATGAAAATATAGATAATATTGATCTTGTAATAACTGATCTTGTAATGCCAGAAATGAGCGGTCAACAGTTGTTTCAAAAGATCAAGAATAGTTATCCATATCTTCCGGTTATTGTTATGTCTGGTAAAGCAACTGCTTCCGATGCTGTTGAGCTTATGAAAGAAGGTGTGTATGACTTTTTTATAAAGCCATTTGAAAATATTGACAAGATTGTACTTATAGTAAAAAAAGCTATAGAACTTAAGGAGATAAAAAAGGAAAATATCTCTTTAAAAAGTAAACTTTCTGAAAGCATAGCCTTTCAGAAAATTATTGGAAAATCTAAAAAGATGGTTGAGATTTATGAAACAGTTACACAGGTAGCACCAACTAAAGCTTCAGTTTTGATAACAGGGGAAACAGGAACTGGAAAAGAAGAGATAGCTGAAGCGATACATAAGCTCTCTGGAAGAAAGGGACAACTTGTAAAAGTAAATTGTGCTGCACTAACTGAAACACTCCTAGAAAGTGAGCTATTTGGACATGAAAAAGGTGCTTTCACCGGTGCTATAAAAACCAGACTGGGTAGATTCGAACTTGCAAATGAAGGCACTATATTCCTTGATGAGATAGGTGAAGTGTCTCAAAACATTCAGGTAAAGCTTTTAAGAGTTCTGCAACACAAACAGTTTGAAAGAGTCGGTGGTGAACAACCTATTACTGTTGATGTTCGTATAATATCTGCAACAAACAAAAATTTAGCTGAGAAAATAAAGGAAGGAACATTTAGAGAGGATCTCTACTTTCGGTTAAATGTCATAAATATTCATATGCCACCTCTTCGTGAAAGAGTTGAAGATATACCTTTGCTTGTTAAACATTTTATCGATAGATTTTCAAAAGAACATTCAAAAGAGATTGTGGGCATTACTCCACGAGCCTTAAGGGTGCTTATGGCATATAGTTGGAGTGGAAATGTTCGAGAGCTTATGAATGTTATAGAAAATATGGTTATCCTATCAAGAGACGAAATTCTTGATGTTGTTCATATTCCATCTTACATTATGGATGAAATTTCAAAAAAACCTGAATTTTCACTATCTGATGAAAATCAGGATTATGAAACCATAAAAATAAAGCTTGGGACACCGCTTGAAGATATAGAAAAAATATATATAACACAGCTACTCCAAAAGTATAAGAACAAGGCAAAGGTTGCTCAAATATCTGGCATTGGAAGAAAAACACTTTACAATAAACTTAAAAAATGGGGAATGGATTCAGGCAAAGAAGAAGACTATCAAAAGAGCTAAACCTGTATATTTTTTAATAGAAATTTTATATAACTGTCTAAAGTCAAAAGTTCGGGAATTGTACCTTTATTATTATAGTCGAAAGCTGAAAGTTGAAAACTTACCAACCAAAAGTTAAAAATCTAAAGAAGAAAATTTAGATTTCTATTTTTATTATCATAATTCAATAACCAAACGTTCAACTGCACAAATTCTAATAATATATTTTTTTATTAGTGAAACGATATAAAAATGCAAAAATTCCCTGACCTGATAATATAAAAGATAAATAAAAAGAATAACTTACTATCTTTAATAAAGGATACTTTATGCAAAATGAAGTAATTGAAAATGGTAAATTTGAAAGTTATAAAAAAATGTTTGAAGCTTATGCAATAAGCCCTCTTGATGGTAGATATTTTAAGAATATATCATTTATTTCAGAATATTTTTCAGAATTTGCACTTATAAAAAAAAGAATCTTCGTTGAAATACAATGGCTTCATTTTTTATGTGGTGAAGATTCTCCCATAGGCTTTGTTTTAAATAAAAATATTCATAAAGCTCTTGATAAATTCCATGATGATTTCTCTCTAAATGATTTTTTCAAATTCAAAGAACTGGAAACTTCACTAAACCATGATGTTAAACCAGTTGAATATCTTTTAAGAGATATTCTAAAAAATGAGAATAGCGAGTTTATTCATTTCGGTATAACCTCTGAAGATGTTACAAATCTTTCTTATGCATTATTATTCAATGGATTCAAGGAAAATTATTTGATGCCTCATTTAGAAAATATTATCTCTTCCTTAAAACAACTCGCCTTAGCTTCAAAAACTCTTGCAATTCCTGGAAGAACTCATGGGCAACCAGCGACTCCTACAACATTGGGAAAAGAATTTGCATATTTTGTACAAAGATTGCAAAATTCATATCTTGTATTAAAGAATATAAAGATTGAAGCAAAATTTTCAGGTGCTGTTGGAAATTACGCCGCTTTAAAGGTCGCATATCCTGATCTTAACTGGATAGATATTGCAAAGAATTTTATTACAAAGTTTGGCTTTGAGATAAATATCTGTACAAAGCAAATTGAGCCTCACGATTGGATAGCCAGACACTGCAATGAAATTCAACTTATAAGCACCATTTTAATAGATCTTTGCAAGGATATCTGGCTTTATGGATCGTATGGATACATTGGTCAAAAGGCTGTTGAAGGAGAAATAGGTTCTTCAACCATGCCTCATAAAGTTAATCCGATAGATTTCGAAAACTGCTGGGGAAATATGGAACTTACTATTTGCCTATCTCAACTTTTTTCAAGAAAACTTCCTTCAACCTTTTTGCAAAGAGATCTTTCAGATTCTACTGTATTAAGAAACTTCGGTGTTTTATTAGGCCACTTTGAGCTTGGCCTTTACTCACTTAAAAAAGGGTTTGACAGGATTCAATTTAACGAAAAAAATGCTGAGCAAGATCTCGCCAAAAACACGGTTGTTCTGGCAGAAGCCATACAAACTATTCTTCGTAAATGTGGTGTCAAAAATGCCTATGAGATTATGAAACAATTCACAAGAGGAAAAGATGTAACTTACGAACAAATACTCGATTTTATTCAGAAGCTTGATATACCACAAGATGAAAAAGAAAAACTTCTAAAACTTAAACCTGGTGATTATATAGGAGAGTCAATACAAATCGTTGAACAAATCTGTAAATAAGTTAATATTTTTAAATAAAGTTTTTTAATATATATGCAAGAGCACCATTAATATCAACTCTATTTTTTTAAGCTTCGATTTCTATTTTTAATTCATTAAATTTTATTTTTGCTTTTGGGTTTATAAGCAAGGAATATACCCAGCATTATTGATAATAAGGCTGCAAAAAGAACTTGAAAACTCGCAGGTAGTAAAAATGTTATCGTATGTGCAGGAATCCAGAAAAATGGAATTGTTTTTGCCAGCACAAAACCACCATATTCTTCCCAATTAACTTTTGATAAAAGATTTCCAAAACTATTTTTTTTGAAAAATCCCCTGAATGTTCCATTTGATTCAATAATTATGATATCTAACATTTTATGACAGGTCATCATAACAGGAGCAAAAACAAGATTCATAGTTAAACTAACAAAAAAAGATGCAAATAATTTTAAATAAGAGAAACCTTTTGTACTTAAAACAGTAAGCTTTATCGATGGAATTATAGAATTCAGTAGAGCTACAGAACCACTCCCAAATATTACAAAAGAAGCTTTAATAGCCATACCAAGAACACCCCATACAACCATTTTTGGTAAAATACCGAAACTTTTATCTGGATAAGATTTACGCGATATTCTATAGGAAACAATCTCGCCAAACGTTGCAAGTATAGCAAACTTTATAAAACTCAGTGTGTATGGATATTCATTGGAGCAATATATAAAGATATTTAGCAATTTTTTTGAAATTATGAATGGTGCAAATAAAAGAGGAAGAAACAATATAAGTAAGACATCCAGAGTTTTGTTATTATTGTTCAAATTACTTTTGTCCATAAAATCTTTCATCCTTATTTTCAATACAAATCTGTCTTAAATTTAGGTTTTGATGTATTGGTTCTATTTTTACTTTATTGATTTTTTATATAATATTTAGTTAATCTTAATATCATACATATAGATTTTTTTATCTATCGTTTTATCAAAAAACTTTTCAATATTATATAATTACAAAAAGATGTCTTTCGCCGAATTCTGGACTGTATTTATAAAACTATTTTTCCCGGACTTTAGACTTTAGACTGCTCTACTTTCGACTGTTATATAAAAAACAATGCGGAAGCTCCGGCTATTGTGAATATTGTTCCGATAATTGTTCTTATTGTTATTTTTTCCTTATAAATAAGAGCTGACAATGGAATCAAAAGAATAGGGGAAATAGCTGTGATAGTTGTTGCTATGCCAATCTTTGTATTTGATATGGCATATAAGGCTAGACTGACCCCTATAACTGGACCTAAAATAGCACCAAATAAGATATAAAGTGCACTTTTAATATCCTTCATCTTTTTAAAATGTTCAACAAATTGACCTTTAAAAATGATGTATAAAACCATAAAAAATAAACCAGCTGTTACCCTTATCATGTTCCCTTGAATCGCAGACGCACCACTGGAAAGCCCAATCTTTGAAAGAAGCATCCCTGTTGCCTGGCATATTGAACCAATAGAAGCTAAAATAATACCAGGAAGTCTTTTAGATTTATCAAAATTTTCATTCTCATGCTTTTCTGAAATAACAAATATAACAGAACCTATGGTTATTGCAATACAAAGAATATGCCAGTAACCTAGCTTTTCATCTAATATTATCCATGAAAGGATGGCTCCAATAATAGGATTAGTGGCCATTATCGTCATGGATAAACGTGGACCTATAAGGACTAAAGACTCAAAAAGTGCTGCATCCCCTAAAGTAAAACCAATAAGGCCTGATAAGCTTAAAAAGAAAATAGATCTGGATGGAAGTTTATAAGGGAAGAATAACTTAAAACTCAATAGATTAATGATTCCCATAAATATAAATGCTATCCAGAGCCTTAAATGATTAACAACCTGTGAGCCAACTTTTCTTCCTGCAAGCGAGAAAAAATGGGAGTTAAATGTCCAGCATAAAGCTGTTATCAAAGCAGCATATTCACCTTTCATCTGTCCTCTTTTAAAAAATAAATTTCATTTCTATTCATTGCTTAATAAAAGTCGAAAGTCTAGAGTCTAGAGTCAGTATGATAAATATTTTATAAAACCAGCGCTTGTCTTGCTTATACTTTGCAAAGAGCATGGAAAGTACACATTAACCAAGATTAACTAATAATAACAAGAGATTAAAATTAGTAAAATACTATTTTGAAATAGACTTTTAGCTTAATTGTTATATATTTGATTAGAAGAATAAATAATATAAAGTTCATCCAGCAAATTATCTTCGCTCTCTTCGTTAGTTTGTATGACCAGGCTATACAAATATTGCTTTAATGTTAAAAAGTAAGCGGAAGTCCTAAAAATAGTCAAATTCAGGATATAAAAATGAAAAAAAAACATACTATTCTCAACTTAGTCCTGCTATTTATCTTGTTTTTTTTATTTGCTGGTTGCTCTTCCAGTAAAATAACACTTGAAACCATAAATATCGATAAGGTATTTCTCCCTGTATTTGTTTCACCTCAAGTTGATATTCAAAAAGGGGGAAATGGTCTTACTGGAGTTGCTCTGGATCTAATACAGAATCAGGATAATAAAGTCATCTATCAATATACCTGCATCTTTGCTGATGAAGATTACCCAGATTTTTTTCTAAACTTTTTCTACGATATTTTTAGATATTTTAAATACCATAGAATAATGGATACCGAGTCTTTTACAATCTCATTTATTAAGACGCCGGATGATATCTGGAAGGTTGAAAAGGTTATTTTTAGTGATGTTTTTTCAAAAGATCAGACTTTCTATAAAAAAAAGATAGTTCATTATCAGGAATCCATTGATGGAAGCAATTTTATTTTAAAAGACTCAAGAATTATCATATACATAAACACCTGGAATCACCTCTTTTCAAATACCGATAACAACCCAAACCTTCAAAAACAGCTATTTGAAAGTTATCCTGTGTATGCTGGGAGTCGTAAACAAGTTGAACAGCTCTTCTCAAAAGGGAAATAGAGTTAAAGATTTAATTAAGACTACAAAATTGGTGGAGAAGTATATATGAGGATTTGCATAATCGGCGGTGGAATAGTTGGCACTTTGATAGCAAGACAACTTGGAAGGTTCGATATTGAAGTTATGCTTATAGAAAAAGAATATGATGCGGGACTTGGTGTCTCAAAGGCAAATTCAGCTATAATTCATGCTGGCTATGATGATGAACCAGGAACTTATAGAGCCAGGTTTTGTAGTAAAGGTAACATGCTTTACGACGAACTTGCCAGGCAGCTTGATATAGAAGTCGTCAGGGTTGGTTCACATGTTCTTGCGTTCAATAATGAACAAAGAAATGTTCTGAACAAGCTATATCAGCAAGGCTTAAATAACAATATACGAAATCTAAGGATTTTAGAAAGAGATGAAATTCTCGATATGGAGCCAAATATCAACCCTGATGTTGTTGCTTCTCTTTATGCTCCCAGCGCCGGTATTACAGAGCCATGGCAGATATGCATTGCTGCAACAGAAAATGCTGCTGCAAATGGTGTTGAATTTCACTTTAATGAAGAAGTTATCGATATCGATGCTCAGGGAAACAAGATCAGAAGAGTAATTACAGATAAGCATGAATATCAGGTTGATTATGTGATTAATGCTGCTGGTTTATATGCAGACAGAATTGCAAACATGGCGAAAGATGTTGCAATACCCATTCATCCAAGAATTGGTGAATATATACTTTTAAATAAATTCACAACAGCAGATCTCATACATAGTATCATATTCCCCACCCCTTCGAAGATGGGAAAGGGTATCCTGGTTATCCCAACAGTTGATAAAGGTATCTTGCTTGGTCCAACATCATCAGATCTAAATTATCGCCTTAAAGACTTAAGAGCGACTTCAAGTGAAGGATTGGAACAGATAGTTGAAAATGCCAAAAAATTGATTCCTGGCATAGATATTAAAGAAACAGTTAAAACTTTCGCTGGTTGCAGACCGGAAACTTCTCAAAAGGACTTTTATTTAGGTGCAAGCAGAAAAATCTATGGTTTTTTCAATGTTGCAGGTATGCGTTCCCCAGGACTTACTGCTGCTCCTGCAATAGCACAGTGGACTTGCGAAGAGCTTCAAAAAACTTACAATCTCAAGTTTAATTTAAAAAAAGACTACAATCCTTACCGTAAAAAAATCTTTCACTATTACAACAATATTAGCCTTGAAGATTACGATAAAGAGATACAAAGATACCCTGAAGCCGGAAGATTTGTTTGTGTGTGCAATAAGATAACTGAAAAAGAGGTGATTGAGGCTATAAAAAGAGGAGCAACAACTTTAGATGCTATAAAATTTCGCACAAGAGCGATGTTTGGGGAGTGCCAGGGAGGTTTTTGCACTCATAAGATCTTACAGATCCTCAGTAGAGAACTTGGTTTTCCACTTGAAAAGATTGTATATAACAACGCTAAATCTTATGTTGTCGATGGGAAGGTTAGAAAATGAATAGATTAGAAACAGATATTCTGGTTATAGGTGCAGGAGCAGCTGGGATGGGTGCTGCCATATGTGCTGCAAATAGCGGAGTTTCGGTTATAGTAGTTGAAAGAAACCCTGATGCTGGCGGTATATTAAATCAATGTATACATAATGGTTTTGGTCTCCATTACTTTAAAAAAGAGTTTACAGGCCCAGAATTTGCTTATCAGCTTTATTCTAAAACTAAAGAATCAGGAATACAATTTCTATTTAATCATTTTCTTTTGCAACTTGATCTTAAAAATAAAACAGCCATATTTGCATCTGAGGAAGGAATAAAACTCATAGCATGTAAGGCTCTTATATATACAGCTGGAGCAAGAGAAAGACCTTTTGGTTCCCTTTTGATACCTGGAGATAGAGTTTCAGGTATATTTACAGCTGGAGTGGCTCAAAGATTGACAAATATAGAAAATAGGCTACCGGGAACAAAGGCTTTGATACTTGGTTCTGGTGATATAGGTTTGATTATGGCAAGAAGATTGACACTTGAGGGTGTGGAGGTTGTTGCTGTTTGTGAAAGAATGCCGTACCCTGGTGGTCTTGCACGAAATATTGACCAATGCCTCAAAGATTTTGGTATACCATTACTTCTTTCAACGACAGTAACAGAAGTAAGAGGAGATGGAAGACTAAGAGAAGTGATAACATCATCTCTCGATGAAAACTACAATATTATAGAGGGAACACAGAGGTCATGGAGTGTTGATACTCTTGTTCTTTCGGTTGGGTTGGTTCCATCAACTACACCTATTATGGATTATTTTTCTATTGATAGTAAGTCAAGAGGTGTCATAGTAGACAATTGTATGCGTACCGATAAAGACTGGATTTTTTCAGCGGGTAATTGCGTTATAATATATGATCTCGTTGACTATGTTACATATCAAGGTGAAATGGCTGGAAGATCTGCTGTAAATTATATAAAAAATGGTAATAATCCAGCAAGATACCCTATAAAAAAAGGAAATGGTGTTGGAGTCATCAACTGTTCTTATTATGTTGAAAACTCAGATCTTGAACTTTACATAAGGGTGAACAAACCTAAAGAGAAAGCTAAACTTGTTGTAAGAAGCGATAACACTATTATATATGAAGGCAAGCCATCTGCATTTATCCCAAGTGAGATGGTTCGAGTAAAAATAAAAGCAGAAAAGATAGATGATTCCTTCAAAAAAAGTTCTCTTGTCACTGAAATTATAGATCTTTAATCTTCTTTTTATAGATTTATTAATATGGAGTTTTATTTATGAAAGATGTTGATATGGTTTGTATACAATGTCCGATGGGTTGCAAGATTAAGGTTTCACTCGATGATGATGAAAAAGTCACAGAGATAAGTGGATACACCTGTAAATCAGGAAAAGATTATGCATTGCAGGAAGTTACAGACCCTCATAGAGTAATAACTACATCAATAAAAGTTATAGGTGGTAATTTGCCATTAGTTTCCGTAAAAACTTCAAAACCAGTTCCCAAAAGGCTTGTGCTTGAAATAATGGACATAATAAAAAATTCGCAGGTTCATGCTCCCGTCGAACTTAACCAGATAATAATAAGTAATATTGCAGGAACAGGCTCTGATATACTGGCGACAAAAAGTGTAGAAAAATTATAATTTAAGAATTATATTACATATGTCGAAATTATTGCTGTAAAGTACTATTTTATCCATAAAATCTGGAGCTAAATATGGAACAGAGCCAAAAACCTTTTATAGAATTTACGGGAAAAGGAGCAAGTTTATTCTGGCTTACTATCTGGACAACCTTTTTAACATTGATAACATTAGGTTTTTATTTACCCTGGGCTATATGTGTCCGAGCTCGTTGGAATGCAAGAAACTCGTTTGTTGATGGAAAGCAATTGAGATTCGCTGGAAAAGGTGGACAGGTTGCAGGAATAGTCTATATATCTACTCTGTTAAGCATTTTAACTCTTGGCATTTTTGCATATTGGGGCTATTGCGCTATAAGAAAATGGATTTATCTTAATATTGAAGTATCCAGCGAACCTAACCAGCAAAGGACTGTTGATATCCTTTAGATAAAACTTTTGCTTTTGACCTTTCAACATCTTTAAATTCTAACGCACGGATCAAAATTAAATTTATTACTATTTATTAATATAGAAAAAGAAAATGAAAGTAATAGTTACATTATTGATTTCAGTTTCACTTATTTTTTTTATTTTACCTGATTTGACAAGTAAAACGATAAATTCTCTTGCATTTAAGTATCAGTCTTTCTCAGACTTTCTTTCTATATCATTTTTAGCGAGCTTTTTAGCTTCTTTGATTTTATTTTTCCCTTATTTTAAGAATTCAATACATCATTTTTTAAGTTTTTGTATTTTTCTTATTATAATATTTTCTCTTTTATTAACTTTGAGTTTTACTAAGATTAAAGTCTTAAAGCTTAATATCGCCTATAACCTTATAAACATTTTCTGGTTAATATATATAGGTATCTTCATTTTCAGCACATTTTACTGTATCTTTTTCGTTAAAAACCTTCCACTTTTGCCTTTGATAGTTTTAAGAATAAATGTATTTTTAATTGTTTTATGCTATATTTTACAATTTGCTGGTAATCAAAAAAATCTGAATCTATATCAATTGTTAATTTTCATCTCTTCAATTATTTCATTTT
>JAAYUW010000030.1 GCA_012517545.1 Exilispira sp. | reverse complement strand
ATATTAAGTTTATATTAAATTTTAAAGGATTTAACTATGGCAGTTCCAAAAAAGAGACCTTCGCATGCTCGAACATATAGAAGAAAAAGAGCCAATGAAAAAAGATCTTTAGTTACGATAGGCGTTTGTCCTACCTGTGAATCACCTGTTCTTCCTCATCATGCATGCCCTTCCTGCGGTTATTATAAAGGTCAGGAAGTGATACCTGTGCTTGCAGAAAAAGAAAAAGAGAAGAAGAAAAAGGAAAAAAGAGCCTAGATGGCTCTTTTTGAGTTTCATATTTTTATCTTCTAAATAAATCATAAAGCTTAAAAGATGAAAATTGCAGTAGATGTTATTAGTGGTGATAATCCGCCCGAGGAATTAATATCGGGAGTCTGCCATTATATATCAAAATATAAAGATTCCGTCATCATAATCGGTGATGAGGAAAGAATCAAGAAAAAACTTTTACTTCATCCTTATGAACGTCGTTATATCGATATAGTTCATACAACTGAAATTATAACCATGAACGAAAGTCCCGCTGAAGCATATAGAAAAAAGAAAAATGCGTCGGTTATACTTGCAGCTCAACTTGTCGCCAGTAAGGAGGCCACCGGCTTTTTTTCACCGGGAAATACTGGTGCTGCTCTAGCGGCTGCTCTTTTTGAGATCGGAAAGATAAAAAATGTTTCAAGACCGGCAATAGCAGCAGTTTTACCAAACATCAAAAGCTCTACAATTCTTATTGATGCTGGTGCAAACACCGAATGTAAACCTCATTTTCTGGTTGAATTTGCTCTTATGGCAGATGTTTTCTGCAAAAAAGTATTAAAACTTGAAAACCCCCGCGTTGGTATACTTAGTAATGGTGAAGAAGATGAAAAGGGAAGTGATTTTACTAAAAAGGTCTTTGAATTGATGAAAGATATTCCCATGCACTTCATCGGAAATGTTGAAGGTTATGATCTTTTCAATGGTTCTGTTGATATTGTTGTCACCGATGGCTTTACCGGTAATATCGCCCTGAAAACTGCCGAAGGAGTTTCTAAGACAGTGTTTACCCTTTTAAAAAATGAAATCCAGAAGTCAATTTTCTCAAAGATTGGTGCCTTATTTTTAAAAGATAACTTTAAAAATCTTAAGAAAAAACTTGATGCAAATGAATATGGTGGTGCACCACTTTTAGGTATAGATGGCAATGTCATAATAGGACATGGATCAGCAAATGCCAAAGCCACTTTCAATGCTCTAAGGACCTTAAGATTTATGGATCAATTTAACCTTAATAAAGAGATAGAATCAGCTTTTTCTAAGTTACCGGAAACATCGGATAGTTAATATATGCAGTTTTTTAACAGCACTTTTCTTAAAAAGATATAATCTTTAGATTTTTCTTCTTTTTTACCCTTTGCATTTTTTTTGTATCGTATGTAATCATTAAAGAAGCAAAACACAAAATTTTCCAGTTGAACCTGAATCTATACATTATTTCATATGTTTGATAAATTAGCACAGTAATCTAAAATAGAAAATTATTTATATTACAGTCAAAAGTCAAAAATCACAAATCCAGGAATCGTTATTATCAAACGAAAATCAAAAATTAAGACAAATAAAAAATATTTCTTGAAAAAAATAATTTTTTGATTATTTTGAATTTGACCAGGTGGTTAATAAAAGTTGTTTAAATTGTTTACAAGTTGTTTAGTAAATTTAAAGCAACAATCAAGAGGAAACCATGAATGTTTT
>JAAYUW010000029.1 GCA_012517545.1 Exilispira sp. | reverse complement strand
TGTTCTCTATTCTGTTTCCATTCGTTTTTGAGGTATTATTGTTGTTTTCATTCATGATACTGAAAGAATAATTTTTGCAAATATTTGTTTCTGGAAATTTTTTAGATAAAACAGATAAATACTTATCTATAAAAGATCTTTTTAAGGTCAAATCCATCAAAAGTCTGTCACCAATATTTGAACCCGGGTATCCAACCACAAGAGTTTTATATGAGATTTTATGCAAAATATCTTGAGGCATTACTTCCTCTTTTTCTCAGCGTGAAAAATGTTTAATCTTTCGTTTTATCGAAAAGTTATTAAAGATAAGAATAATAATAAATTTTGAAACAATAAAACCAAAAATAAATGCAAATGTGGACCTTAGAAAGCTAATATAACATGGAGTATAGCTGTGATAGAATGAGTTAATTGACAAAAGAGACGGGAAAAGGAAAAGATAGTCAAAAATGGTTGTATATTTTAACCTAATTTTCATTACAAAATTCAAGGAAAACTTTTTAATAAAAGCATTTTTTGTACGCTTTTTTATCATCAATGGAATTTCGATATAAGAAAATATTAAAAAATAAGCCAGAAATTCTTTCATGCGAAATCTTGCAGGAAGAATAAGGTCCAGAAAGTTTCTGAATTCAAGTTCAACTTTACTGGTTAAAATTCCAGTTTCCCGTAATTTTTCAAAAAGGTAGAAAATCATGAGGAAAATAAGATATAAGCTTGCATTCTGTATTTTTTCCTTTTTATTAATTATGTTTTTTATAAACAGAACAAAAAAGGGGAAAAAATAAAAAAAGAAGACAAAATCCTGGGGGAACATTAACCAGTTTGAAAAATAAGTCAAGGAGTTGATTATTATGCCATTTAAGATGCCAGAGATAAAATTTATTAAAATAAATTCAATCTGATTTTTGTAAGCATCCTTTTTATGTTTAAAAAAATTATGATTATAGGCGATAAAGACTAAGTTCATTACATGAACTAAAAATGTGGATATCTGCAAAGCTTCAATGAGATAGTTTATATATGTTTTATTATGCTTTATTATAAAATTAAAAACAACAATAAAAACAAGCAATATCGAAAAGATTATAATTGAAAGCAAAATGACAGGTTTATATAAAGTGAATTTTTTCTTTTTTCTTTTAAATAAATTTTTAAAAAAGTTTTTCCTGTCCAGTAAAAAATTATTTACAGAAGTTGTTTCTTCCTTTTTTACATTATAGAAAAGATAGAGATACAAAATTATCAATAAAACATTGGCTAAAAGCCCATAATATCGGTTTATTTGCATTAATTCAGTATTTATAAGGACCCCCCCTGAAGTTTGCTTTTTTAAAAAAGCGGTGCAATTCTTTTGGCCACAATTTGTGTAGTCAAGCAAATATTCATTTTCAGAGAGATTAAGTATAATACTGCATTGTCGCTCTTTGATAGCTCGAATTATTCGCATCTCTTTTTGTTTTATATCATTGTATTTACTTGAGGGTAAGTTCAAGTTATGAAGTTTAGATAGTACCTCAACATTTTTACTCTTGTTAAAAGTATATTTTATAAGATTTAGAAAGTCTACAGAGCTATTTTCGTTGGGGAGTGAAGGATTATGGCTTGAAACTATATCACTTAGCATGCTAAAGTTAAGCTTTCTATTGAGGTTATCAAGAAAACCAGGTTTCTCCATTAATTTTATTATAATATTTTTATTTAAAGTATTATCCAGGATAAGCAAAAACTGATTTTGTTGATAAACATCAAGAGAAAGCAGATAATCCATCTTTTTTATATTTTCATCTTTCAAAATCAAGATAGAAAAATACTGTTTATCTACGCTTTCTCCGATAAAAAATGTTATTCCATAGTCACAAAACAAAGTATCAAACAGTAATGGTTTTGATAACATATATTTTGCATTAAAAAAATCTTTATTGAAGAAAGATGTATTTTCACTCTTGCTGCTTTCGATTAATTTGATAGGAATAAAAAGCGAAAAAAAGATTGTAAGAAAAATAATTAAAGTAATTATAATTAAAGTATTTTTCATAAATAAATTAAAGTATTTTTAGAAATATGTAATTATTAGATTTTGTGTGACTATTATATAAGAAAAGAAAGATTTTAAAAGATTT